>CAVHBE010000105.1:0-6335 GCA_963634045.1 Methanobrevibacter smithii | reverse complement strand
GTATCGATATGCTGGTTCAACGGTATCACATTGGCCACATAGATTTTTAACTTGCTTGACTTGTAAACCTAGTCGTCCTGTCATCATATTCAACATATTCAACTTCGAAAAAAGGGGCATGAGGGCATCCCGATGCATCGAGTATTACTGGAACCCCGGCGATACGCTGAATGATTTGTGACGAATAGTCATGTCCATCAAGAATACGTCGATTGTTATCCGACAAACGGGTCTGGAATTGCATTCACCGGCATTTCGGGGCAGATTGATACACATGTACGAAAGGGAACCTATGTGGTGCGTTGGGTTGGAGCTGCTGCAGGCCCGAGATGGATTGCGGTCTTGCGCCCCGATGTCCAAATAGGTTTCTCTCTAGACGGGAAGTTGCTCATGGACACCATATATGACGGAGACGACTGGGTCGATCATTATACTTGGCGCCTGGTCGGCTCGGATGACAATGGGAATGTGGTGTTTGATGGACTATGTCCAAAGCATCTCCATCCTTTTGTCTCGTCGTTAATTGAGAGTTCCGCTCGTGTTGCCCCCTACAGCTCGGCATCGCTTCATGATACGGACGTTTTGAAGACCATAAGGGAATCAATTGACGAGGGCACGATGAGCGGCCCGCTGTTTTCTCGGCTTGTGGGGCTAGATGAGATTGGCTCGAAACGACTGCTTGCGGGCGAAAAGGTGGAACTCACTTATCGGTCGATGATTTCAATCCTGCGGCTAGCCGATGTTCTTCGCAAATAAATGAGGCTTCCATGGCTATGCAGCGGTCTAGTACTCCTTTACGGGATGCTCCTCGCCGAATCCACCGTCGATGCCGAAGAGGCATAGTCTGTCGATTGCTCGAAGATGCTCGTCAATGGCAGCTGCAATTTTAGTGTCGATCTCGCTGTCATGGTCGTTGAGGCCGCAAACTGCCTCGTCGGCGGCCATGAAGGCCTTGATGGCCCGTGCGAGCTGATTCTTAAAAGCATCAACCTTCTCAGCTGCGGCAGATCGGTCTGCTATCTCGCGTTCGAGTCGTTGAACGATTTCCCGTGTGTTGCTCATGCTATTCCTTTCCCTCGGGTGTTTTACCTAATATATCGCCCTGTGCGGACACGATTCTCGCTCACGACACGGCGGTAGCAAATATCACAAAGTCGCAGGTAGACGAATCAACAGGATTCGATTTACGGGGTGATTGAACCTAGGGTGGTGTGGATGTTCGCGACACCCATTTTCTGTGTCTTAAAACGCATCTGGTGAGGTCGTTTTTTCGGCCTTGGCCTGCGTGGCGGCACTTTGTGGTGCTTTGGGTGTGCCCTTAAGCAGTGTTTGCATCTACCGGCGCGCGAAACATTTCGACGGTAATTCGTGAAAAAAATTGCGGAACTATCGCTCCAACGGGCGCTGCCGCCGCTCAACGCGAGCGGTCGGCTTGGCGCCGCAAACGGCTATTCGCCCTTCATGGCCATACGCATGGCGTCGGCCATTGAGTAGCGGGTACTGTCATCTTCCATCAGCGCTTCGTTGAATGCCTCGATGTCCACCATGTCCTCGACTTTCTCAAGCGCAGCCCTTCTCACGAACTCGGAAAAGGACATATTTGAGGTGCCCGCATGAGCCTGGATCAAAGCCATTTCGCTCTCATCGAATACGACCGCAATTTCGCATGTCGCCATGACTGCTCCAATCAATGCCGAAACCAGGTTTTACTGGTACACATCTTATTGTTCAGATTAAACAGTCTCAAAAGGTATACTTGATTTAAGGCGGAGTGGAATGTGAGCGCGCAAGGAGATGCGGAATCGATGAGAGCCTCAAAAAAATTACTGCAGTGCTATCATCTTTCATCCTCTCTATTCTTCCATTTCTGATTCTATGGGCGGCTTGGTCAGTCCTCCCTGATACAATTCCCGCTCATTGGAGTGGGGGTGTGGTTGATCGATGGGGTAATAAGCTTGAATTGCTGGTTGTTCCGCTGTTTTCTCTGATTGGTTCTATTGCAATTTCTGTGTACCTTATTGTTTCCACGCGGCGAAGAGAGTTCGCGGATTTCTCTGCTCGAATGCGACGGGACTTTGTTGCGTGCTATATTTCCAGTCTTCTTTTATCGACAACCTGCTCAGTGATAATTGCCGTTTGGGTTCAGTTGATTCTTACGCAAAGCACTGCGGTTGATGGGGGGCTTGGACTATCGATCCTGTATTCCCTTCCCGGGCTATATGTGATCTTGTGCGCTTTGCCGCCTTTTTATGCGAGCGGCGAGAGCAAAAAGGCAGAGCGCCTGATAACAGTTCTTATTGGCGGCGCGGAGATTGTTCTTTGTGGAATAGTGCTTGAAGGTTCGGCTGCCTCTTATGCGATGATTGGACTGATGATTCTGTTCTGTGCGTTTGAGATTGTGTCACAGACAAGGGATAGCCGGTCCTTATGAGTTGAATTACGCGCGTGCGGATATAAAGGGTGGCATGTTAAATTTGTTGAAAACTCTGACATGCGCTGCCGACTTCATTAAAATCGATTGCCAATCAAATCTTCCTATATATGCGAGCCCTGAGAAGCTGCGCTGTGAACCTGAGACCGCTATCGATCGGCCCGGTGCGCCGGGCCGCTGTCCTCGAGCCGGCATCAGCTTGCCGGTCTCAAAACGCATGCCGCCAGACACTCGGAAATCAAGTCATCGATGCCATGCAAATCGAGTGCCAAAACCTCCTCTTGCATTCCCATGAGAAAATCAAAAGACAAGGCAGGAGGCTGAAAAATGACACGATACGGTTATGCCCGTGTAAGTACGAAAGACCAGAAACTTGACCGCCAAATCGAAGCGTTGGTGAACGCCGGCATTGCTTACGAACGCATCTACAAAGACAAGGAGACCGGCGCTCGCGAGGGCGACCGCGCACAGCAAAAAAAGTTGTTCAAGAAAATGAAGCGCGGTGATGAAGTGGTGGTCGAAAGCTGGGAACGGCTGTCGAGGTCGACCAGACAGCTGCTCAACTATGACCTGATGTTCCGCAACCTAGGGGTCAAGCTAACCTCTCCGAAGCAGCCCGTAGACTTGGACACGGCATTCGGTCGGTTTGTCTTGGGAACTCACGCTTGCACCGCAGAACTTGAACGAGATTTGATCAAGCAGCGCCAAGCGGAGGGCATCGCCATAAAGCGGAGCCACGGCGGCAACGGCAGAGGCCGCCCGCGTATCGCCGATGTCAAAGCCGATGCCGCCGTGAAACTCTACCTCGCTCGGGAAACGCCAATTCCAGATATCTGCTCTGCCATGGGCATTTCAAAATCAACGCTATACTGCATTCTCCGAAGCCGCGGTCTGGTGGGCGTCAGGAGGAAGTAAGTAAAGGGGGCGGAGATTTTCTCCGCCCCCTTTGTCGTTCTAATGGGTTCTATGCCGATCTGAGGATTTTCTCGGCCTTCTCGATTGCGGCCGAGCGCAGGAACTCGGACTTCTGCATCCCGCACGCTGCGGCCGCCCTCTCGATGAGGGCGGCATCCGTTTTCGGGCACTTGAAGGACAGGTCGGCGCCGCCCTCCCCATCGGAAAGCCCGGGGCGGCCGACGCGGAGGCCCGTCAGTGTTCCCGCCCAAGAGCCGGATTCATACTCCGCGCACTCGCGCTCGATGTCCTCGTCCGTGATCGCGGTTCCGTTTGCAAGCCTGAACTCCATCGGTGTCCTCTCATCCTTGTTCTCGCCGCCTCCAACCGTTCCATAGAGAATCACACCGTCCCTGGCGACCTCGGTGGCGAAACTTCGGCCGTGTTGGACCGCAGCCCTGAAATCGTCCACGTTGCCGATGAAGAAATCCAAGTCCTTCCCGAATCCGAACAGTTGGACATCGGCTGCAATCGAGAACTCCTTGAGTTCCCTTCCGGTCAGCTCGGAAAGACCGAGGATGTCATAATCGCCATTCTTCCCGGCTTCGCCGCGGGCTCGCGACCCGTAGGCGATGACGGCGATCGGCTCACCGGCTCGCCTGATGCCGTCGACGAGGAAATCGATATCCTCTTGCGAGATCTGAAGGGTGTCGCGTGCCTCTTCAAGGGTTCTCATGGCCTGCCTCTCCTTAATCCCTCCTGTAGATGAGCCGTCCCTCTCTTTTCAGGTTCTCGATGAAACTGCTCTGGGCCCCGCGGAGCGTCGTCAGCATGTCCACGTCCCGCCCGAGTCTCTCAGCCAGGGTGAGGCCGATGCCGATAATCTCGAAGGCGTCCTTGCTGTCGACCTGGAGGAGCAGGTCGACGTCGGATGAGTCCTTCTGCTCGCCGCGGACGAACGAGCCGAACATGCCGGCTTGTCTCACCGATGGGTGGGAGCCGAGTACCTGGCAGACGATTTGCCCGGCCTCGGCGTAGTCCTGAACGGGATCTGCCGGATCATCGCAATCCTCGACGAGATATTTCAAAGCGGCACCTTCTTAAACGGCGGACGTGACGGCGGCCTTCCCTGAATTCTATAAAATCACGGCCTGACTTGGGCGACGAATTGGCGGAGCTCGTCATCGTCCATATCGTCGAAGTGCGGCAACTACGCCAGCGCGACCCTCTGCTCCATCAGGTACCTACCGCTCGGAGACTTGCGAATCGTCTGCAAGATGACCTCGGGGGCGAGAGCTGGGAAATCCACGCCCTAGGGAGCGACAAAAGAGATGGATTCAGCTGTCCCTCCCATGTGTTGGGACCTCATTCAGGGCATCGGCTGCATCCGGCCTTTCGCATTCGCCGCCCGGCTCTCCGGTCCCGCCCGGCCGACGGGTTTCCCATCTACGGCAAAACGATCGCACTTATATATATGCATTCCCGGATTGGGAATATGTTTCAGCCCACGCGAGCAAAGCCTCGGCGTACTCCGTGGCATCTCGGCTTTGCACCCTGCAATGCCGCGCAGCGGAGACACCACCTGAGACGGATGTCGATGCATCGAACCCGAGACCGGGCGCTGCGGCGGGAAGCCTCTCGCACGGACAATCTGCTCGATCTTGCCGCACCCGTCTTAAAAGGTTAGACAAATGTTTAATCGTACGACATCCGTCGAACAGTCGGGGGTACATACCACTACAGAAGGCCCATGGAACGGGGAGCAAGATGGTCGGCGACGGGTTCAAGGCACTCTCCGGCCCCACGCGCCGCCAGGGAGGGCGTCGGGAGGGAGGCCGTAATGGGTGAGAAGGGCGAGCGGCCGGAGCGGGTGTTCCCCGGCAGGACAGACCCGTGATTCATAGCGGCCATGGTGATTGTGGCGGGCGGTTTATCCGCGGCGTGTATCGCGTGTTTCCTGAGCTCAAGTCCCGCGCTCCCATGGGGCTGGCTCGCGCTGGTGCCCGTCCCGGCCCTCGTGGCCCTGGCCGCCCTTCCCGTCCGCAGCAACCGCGTCGAGCTCTACGGCGACCGCCTCGTCGTCGTGTACGCTGGGACGCGTTCGGTGATACCCTACGCCCACGTGCGGGGCGTCCGGCGCACCAGGACGCTCTGGGCGGGGACGGCCAACTCGCTCGACCGCGTCTACATCGAGGCGCCCTACGACGGCGACGTCATCGTCTCGGTGACCGACAACGATGCCCTCGTGGCGGAGCTGGGGCACAGGTGCGGCCTCGGGCCATACTCCCATTTTTGAGAGAGGTGCCGTCGCCCCCCCCACCGAAAGCCGTCTGCATTTGCAGGCCTTTATTCGAAATCGGGCGGCGCGACTGAAAATCCCCGGCCTGAACCGCGAGGCCGCACCTACATTCCCGCAGACTCTTTACGTAAACATAAAAAGAAGGGCACGGGCATCCGCCTTCGCGGAAACCCGTGCCAAGATTTGCGCCACCGAGATGACCGAGTAGAATATATCTAACGCGATTCCACATTCCCGTACTTGCACTACGGATCTGGGAAAGCGAATGTCTCAGCCTCTACTCGACCACGGTCGCCTCGGTCGGGATGGCCCCCAGCACTGCCGCGTACTCGGTGGGGTAGAGGCGGCTGATAGTCTGGACGTCGCGGATGAGGACGTTGCGGTCGTCGGGCTCGGAGATGCCGTAGCCGAACGCCTCGAGCGTCTCGATCGCCTCGCGGATCTTCTGCTGGAACATGGGGCCGGGGTCCACCCTCAGGCCGAGGTAGCCGCGCCACAGGCTCGGCGACACGCGAAGCATGTTCTGGATCTTGGACATCGGCTCGATGTCGGCGTAGACGTTGAGCGTGACCATGGCGTCCTTGTGGCCGAGGATCGACTGCAGCGCCTTGATGTCGCCGCCGTGGCGGATCCACTGCGTCGCGAACGTGTGGCGCAGGCCGTGGAACGTGATCAGCTCGTCGTTGGTGCCCATGAGGCCGTTGGTCTCCG
>CAVHBE010000104.1:0-24231 GCA_963634045.1 Methanobrevibacter smithii | reverse complement strand
GAGCCAGTCGATCAGCACGTCGAGGCCCTTGAGCATTCCACGGTACTCCTCGATATCGCCCAATGCACCGTAAATCATCTAAATCCCCTCTCGGATCGTTTCTTTGGCGGCTACTCGATAAACGCGTTACCGACGCTGTTGCCGCCCACATACGTCTCGACCAGGGTAAGGTCGGGATTGAACACGACAACGTCGGCGTCGCGCCCCGACATAATGCTACTGCACTTGTCGTCGACATGAGCTAGCAAGCGATGCCGGGACCGACGCCCAAGCCCTTACAGCTCGGTCACGACAACGCCGTTGTAGACCTCGTCCCAACGGTCCATGACCAGATGGCCGGTCATAGGATCCATGGCGTTGAGCTTGCCGCAAGTGTTGGCGGTACGCAGCACCGTCTCGTCGTCGGCTCCGGCAGCAATCGCATGTGCGAAGCCGGCAATGGTCGAATCACCAGAGCCCGTAGCGTTAACGGCGGGGATATCGGGGGTCTTGGCGCGGAACGCACGGCCGTTATGGAAACCAACGGAGCCGGCAGCGCCCATGGATACGACGACCCAGGGGATATCGGAGAAGCGGGCATCAGAGGCGAGCGCGGCGCGGAGCTCGTCCACATCGTCGGTGGTAAAGCTCGTGCCCAGAAGGCCGTTGATCTCGGTCAGGTTAGGCTTGACCAGCTCGGGCTTAATTTCGGACTTAAGGGCGGCCTCGAGCGAAGCACCCGAGGTATCGAGCAGCACCTTGGCGCCGGCGTTCTCGGCAATGCCCGTGATCTTGGCATAGTAGTCTGCCTCGACACCGCGGGGCAGAGAACCCGAAATGGTGACAACGTCGGCCTTGCCCGCAAGCTCAGTAAACTTGGCGGTAAAGGCATCGAGTTCCTCGGGGGCAATTGTCGGGCCACTCTCGAGCAGCTCGGTCTGGTTGCCGGCGTGGAGGATGTTGAGGCAAATGCGAGTCTCGCCCTTGATGGGCACAAAGTCGTTGTTAATACCGTTGGCGTCCATGAGCTCAGCCATGTAGGCGCCCATGTGGCCGCCGAGCAGACCGGTTGCCACAACGTCGTCGCCCAGCTGACCCAGCACACGGGCCACGTTGAGGCCTTTGCCGCCAGCGGTCTTTTCGGGCGTCACACGGTTAACGTCGTCGATAATGAGCTCATCGAGCTGATAGCGCGTATCGACAGACGGGTTCATCGTAACGGTGAGGATCATTTTTAGCTCCTTATCTCGCAGGCTCCTTATGCCTCGCGATACGAGTCGACAAAACGGAATTACAGAATCTCAATCGTGAACGAGCGAACGACGGTCTCCTTGGGCTTGGCGACAAGGCAGCCGCGCTTATGCTCAAGTACGTCGTCCTCATCGGAACAGGTCGAGAGGCCACCCCAGGGTTCAATTGCCACAAAATCGCCCTCGGGCTTGCTCCACACAATGAGATATGGGAAGCCCTCAAAGCTCAGGCGGACGCCCTTGTCCTCGCCCTTTTTGGAAAGCGTGACCTGACGGCTCTCGAGCACGTCAAAGATGGTCTCCGCAAAATCGAAGAGCTCATGTGACAGAGGCAGCGTCTTTCCCACCATGGGGTTCTTGGAGCGATTGGTCACGTCAATCAAGCCAGTCGAGGGGACGGCAGTGCAAAGCTCAGCAGCCTCGTCCTTCTCAAAGCGCAGCTCGTAGTCCGTATAGGCCTCGCCCTCATCGAGCGGACACCTAAAGCCGGGATGACCGCCAATAAAGAACGGCATGTCCTCGGTGCCCTCGTTGGTGACCTCGTAGGAAACGCGCACGGCAGCGTCCTCGAGCGTATAGCGGGCGACAAGCTTAAACGGATACGGATAATCGCTCAGCAGCGCGGCGTTATCCTCCGAAGCCAGGCACATCGCCAGCTCGTTCTCGCTCTGGCTCAGCAGCTTCCACTCCTGTTTGCGCGCAAACCCATGGCGAGCGAGCTTTACATGATGCCCGGCAAACGTCATGGCGTTGTTATCGCGCAAGCCTCCGCAAATCGGGAAGCAAATCGGTGCCTGGCCGGACCACACGGCGGGATCGCCCTGCCACAGATACTCGCGACCTCCGGCCTCGATCGAGGTAAACGAACCACCAGCCGTGGACACCTTAATAGAAATCGAATCGTTGGAGAGAGCGTATTCCATTGCCCATCCTTTCGAACAACTGCTTTTTGCTCGCAAGTACCCGTCTCGGCCCTAACCAAAGGACAAACCCGCACGTTCATCGATGCGTCCGGTATCCCAGCCATGTAACGGGGTACCATACAGACATTGATGCAATTACAGCTGAAAGGCCTTCTTATGCGAACCATCATCCTCTACGCCTCGCGCCATCACGGCAATACGAAAAAGCTCGTGGACGCCATCGTCGAGGCACACCCCGAGATCGATACCCTCGACGTCAAGGCGCTCGGTAAAAACGAGTATCCCAACCTGCACGAATATCATCTGATCGGTGTCGCCACGGGCATCTATTACTCCGAGATCGACAAGGACATGGCACGCGTGCTCACGAACGTGCTGCAGCCGCAGGACAAGGTGTTTGGCCTTATGACCTACGGTGGCAAAAACAAGTGGTACGGCAAGGATATCGATGGCATCTGCCGCATGAGGCAGGCCATCTTTATGGGTGTCTACGGCTGCCCCGGCTTTGATACGTGGGGACCGTTCAAACTCGCCGGCGGTGTCCAAAAGGGACACCCGACCGCTGAGGAAATTAAGGGCGCCGTCGACTTCTTCGACAAGATCGAAGACGAGTATGGCGACATCATCGTCGAAGAGTACGCCAAGCGCGAGAAGCGCCTAGCATACGAGAAGGAGCATCCTGCAGGAGGCCTGGTGGCCGGCGTTAAGCGCACGGCAAAGAAGATCGCTAACAAGCTGTAACTGTGAAGGTGCTTTTGAGCGTTTAACCCATGCGGCGGGTCCGAGCAGATTCGGGCCCGCCGCCTTTTTCTATCGTTACTCAGTAAAGGCGTTGCCGACGCTCTGGCCGCCAACATACGTCTCGACGAGGGTAAGCTCATGGTCGAACACGACAAAGTCGGCGTCGCGACCCGGCATGATGCTGCCGCACTTATCCTCGATGTGCGCGGAGCGTGCCGGCACCTCGGTTGCCATGCGAATGGCGATATCGGCGCTGGCGATGCCCCAGTCAACGATGTTCTTGACGCCCTGGGCAAGCGTGAGCACCGAGCCGGCAATGCTCTTGCCGTCGGCGAGCCAGCACAGGTTGTCCTTCATGATGACGTCCATGCCACCACTGGTGTAGCTGCCCTCGGGCATGCCGCCGCAGCCCAGGCAGTCAGTGATGAGCACCGTGTGTTGCCAGCCCTTTGCCTGCAGCAGCGCCTTGATGGCGGCAGGGTTAACGTGCTTGCCGTCACAGATGATCTCGGCGTAGGTCTCGGGCGTGGACATGGCAGCGCCCACGACACCGGGCTCACGGTGATGCAGCCCGCGCTGACCATTATAGGTATGCGTAAAGCAGCTGGCACCGGCGTTGATGGCGGCGATGCACTCATCGTAGGTGGCGTCGGAGTGACCGATGCTGGTCACCACACCCTTGGCATTCAGAGCAGCCGCATAAGCAGCGGCACCGTCGCGCTCGGCCGCCATGGCGCTCTTGACGATGCGACCACCCGCAGCCTCCTGCCACTGATCGAAGACCTCCTCGGAGGGATCGATCAGGTAAGCGGGGTTCTGCGCGCCCACGTGCTTCATGGTAAAGAAGGGGCCCTCCAGGTAGATGCCCTGAATGCGAGCACCGCAGAAGTCGGGGCCGCGACCCTCGTCCGCCTGAGCGATGGCGGCGCAGGCGTCCTTGATCTGCTCGACGCCATCGGTGAACGTCGTGGGCAGCCAGCTGGTGGTGCCGCGACGGGCGAGCTCGGTCGAGCTGATATCGATGCCCTCGGGATCGTTATCGGTAGTTGAGTGGTTGTAGAAGCCATGGATGTGAGTATCGACCATACCCGGTGCGATCCACGCTCCCGTGTAGTCCTTAATCTCGCAAGAGGGCTCGTCGGCCTGCCAGGCGCCAAAAACGCCATCCTCGACCATAAGATAGCCGCCCAGTTGCGGGCCTGCCGGCAAGAAGAACTTGTCAGCCTTAATTGCGTACGTGCTCATATGCACTCCTCGCTTCTAAAGCAGTTGACTGTGGTAATGCTTATACCCAGCTCACGTAAAACAAAAAGCGCCCGCCCGCCGTTATGAGCGGACGGGCGCCCTTACAGGGGGACGCGATTAAGCGGTGAAGGGGTGAATCGTCACGCCCTTAACCACGCGGTTGACCGTGCCGGTGGGGCTCGGCGTATCGGGCGTGTTGCCCACGCGGACGGAGTTGAGCAGGCTGATAGCCTGGGCAAACATCACGAACGGCAGAGCAAGGTAACCCTCGGGAAGTGCCTCGTAGCCCTTAAAGGTGAAGGACTCACCCTCATAGACGGTGGCACCTTCCTGCTGAACGGCGATGGTGTGCTGAGCGATCTCGTCGCCACCGATCTCGTTGAGGATGTCGATGTCGTACTGACGGGTGTAGGCGTCGTTGTTGACGAACACGAAGACGAGCGTCTTATCGTCGACGAAGGACTTAGGTCCGTGACGATAGCCCATGGAGGTGTCGTAGGAAGTAGCGACCAGACCGTGAGCGAGCTCGAGGATCTTGAGCTGGCTCTCCTGAGCAAGGCCACCGAAGGAGCCAGAACCCAAGTAGGTCACGCGGTTGAAATCGCCAGCCAGGTAATCGGCGATCTCGGGCTCACGGGAGATGACCTCCTCGCCCATCTTGGCAATCGTCTCGACCCACTCGGCCTTCTGCTCGTCAGAGGCAGTGTCGAAAATAAGGGTGGAGAGCAGGGTCATGCAGGAATAAGAACCGGTCATGGCGAAGCCCTTGTCGTTGGCGCGCGGAATGAGCAGCGTCAGCGCATTGGGATCATCGGCAGACTCGACGGCAAGCTTGCCCTCGGGAGCGCAGGTGATGTTGAGGAACTTGACGTTGTGGACGAGCTCCTTGGCAACGGCAACGGCGGCAAGGCTCTCGGGGCTGTTGCCAGAGCGGGCAAAGGAAACCACGAGCGTGGGATCCTCGGCGCGCAGGAAGTCGCGCGGGGCGCTCACGATGTCGGTCGTGGCGATGGGCTTAAAGTCGTAGAGATCAGTGTTGCCAGCGTGACGCAGGTACGGGGCGCAGGTATCGCCAACGTAGTCGGACGTACCGGCACCGGTGAAGACAACGGACAGACGACCCTCGCCCATAGCGCGAGCCTCGGCCAGGAAGGCCTCGATGGCCTCCTTGTTCTCGCGATAGATGTTGAGCGTATCACGCCAAAGCTCGGGCTGCTGAGCAATCTCGGCCGTGGTGATCTGGGCGCCGAGCTCGGTGAGCTCCTCGACACTCTTCTCGAACATTTCTAATACCTCTCTCTAGAAGTAATCCTCTGACGTGCAATTATACACTTCGGTTGGTTATCTGGTAGTAACCAGTTAAATGCAAAGAATCACCATATGGAAACGATGCGAGCACTAGTTACTGCGCTGGTGGTAAACCTTGTATTTAAACTGATCGGCACGAGCAACCGAGAGTGTGTACTCCACTACCTCGTTTGACTCGTTATACGTAGTCCTGACCAAATCGAGCACAGGCGAGCCCTCGACAATTCCCAAAAGGTGGGCATCGGTGGGACGGGCTATGCTCGCATAGAACTCCTCTTCGGCCACGCGAATCTTTTGCTGAAAGTCCTGCTCAATCACATCGTAAAGCGGCTTACGCTCCAGCAGCGGTCGCTTTAGGGACAGAAATTGACGAACCGGTAGATAGCTGCGTTCGACCATCATGGGCATGTTGTCGGCAGAGCGAAGGCGCTTGAGCTTAAAAATGCGATCACCGATGCGCAATCCCATATGCTCGGCCAGATTCTTATCGGCCTCCATCTCGCAAAACTCGAGAATCGTGGTCTCGGGTTCTCGACCCATCGCGCGCATCTGCTCGGTAAAGCTGTAGGACTGCATAAGATTGGTTGCTTTTGCCGAACGGTCGGTCACAAAGGTACCGCGACCGTGCTGCCGAACCACCAGTCCTAAACGCTCCAGTTCCTGCAGAGCCAGGCGTACCGTAGTGCGCGAGAGACCATAGCGCTCCGAAAGTTCGCGCTCGGAAGGAATCATGTCACCGGCGCGATATTCATGGTCAATCTTTTCGGTCAGAATATCGACCAGCTGATCGTACAGCGGTTGCTTACGCGCTCCGATCGCCATCCTATCCTCCCTTTTGCTCGAATTCGGCTAACTACCTAGGGTGTTATGCATTATCTGTCTGCCACACCCGAATCATTAAGAAAACAAAAGCCGCGCGCTCTTTCGAGCACGCGGCTTTTAACATACACATGGCTTAAGGGGTCGGGGTGTGAGCCGCGTAGGGACACACCCCTCAAGCTAGAGCCTTACCAGATGCTCGGCCAGAGACCAAGCGGGCCAGCGCCCAGGATGCCAAGGACGAAGAGCAGGAGAATGCCCTTGGTCGGGGTCCAGCTGTGCTTAGCGAACATGTAGTAAAGCAGCAGCGTAAGCATAAGCGGGACGAGCTTCGGGACGATGGTGTTGAGGGTGTCGGCAACAGAGAAGTTGACCGGATCCTCGGTAACGGTGCCGTAGGTCACGGACTCCATGCCGTTACCCAGATCGGTGACGCCGCACTCGACAGCGTTGCCGTCGGCATCGGAAGCGGTAAGGGCGTTGCCGTCCTTATCGGTCATGGCGATGGTACCGGCCTCAGCGGTCTCGGTATCGATGCCCTCCATACCGGTGAAGTTCTCGGCCTCCTTCTCGGAGACGATCACGGTAGTAGCGGAGAGACCACGGGTGGTGCCGTTGGGGATCTGGAGGTTGATCTGGGTGCCACCCATGGTGACGACCAGGCAACCGACGACGAAGACGCCCATGATGGAAGCGGCACGCGTGAAGGCCTGCATGTTGGCGGTCAGAGCGTCAATAGCGCTGGTGCCAAGCTTGTAGGACCAGTTCATGAGCCAGAAGCGCAGAGCGAACTGGACGACGTTGAAGATCACCAGGAAGATGATCGGCGCAGCGGCGTTGCCGTTGATGGCCATGTTGGAGGTGATGCCGGCCGTGATAGGCACGAGCGTCAGCCAGAACAGGGCGTCACCGATACCACCGAGCGGGCCCATTGCGGCGACGCGGACGGCGCGGATCGTGGGGATGTCAACCTTGTTCTGCTCGAGCGAAAGCACGATGCCCATAACAAAGGTGACAAGGAACGGGTGGGTGTTGAAGAACTCCAGGTTGTGGCTCATGGAAGCCGCGAGGTCGTTCTTGTTGGTGTGGATCTTCTCCAGACCGGGGATGATGGAGTAGAGCCAGCCAGCGGCCTGCATGCGCTCGTAGTTGAACGATGCCTGCAGGAAGCAGGAGCGCCAAGCCATCTTGTTGAGGGTCTTCTGGTCGAGCTGCGGAGCAGGAGTGAGATCCTCGTAGTGCTCCGGGATCACATACTCATTAGATGCCATCTTCGAAGTCACCTCCGTCAGAAACAGCTGCACCCTTCAGCTCGGTCTGCTGCTGGAAGTCCCAGAAAGCGATGCCGAAGCCGATGAGAGCGAGGATGAGCAGAGCAGGGGTTGCCAGCGAATCGTTGGCAACGGTGATGAGCGCGAGGCCAAAGCCCATGAGGAAGAAGCCCCACATATCGCGGTTCATCATAACCTTGAGCAGGACGGCGAAGCCGACGAAGCGCATCATGCCGCCTGCAGCGGACAGACCGGTCTGCAGCCAAGTCGGGATGGCGGAAGCGATGGTCTGACCAATGGTAGCGCCAGCGATGAAGAACAGGGTGACGACGACAGCGAAGATCAGGCCGAGCAGAGCCATGGCGAAGTAGTTCAGGCGCTCGATGCCCTTGGTGTCCGCGTTGTGAGCCATGTTATCGGCCGTGGACATAAGCGGGGACATAAGCGTGAAGACCAGGGTAACGCCGAGCTGGCCAAGCAGAGCGAACGGAATGGCGAGACCGACTGCCGCGTTGGGCTCGAGGCCCGTGGCGATAGCGAGAATGGCTGCCATGATGCCGCCGATGACGGCGTTAGGCGGCTGAGCGCCTCCGATCGGCATGTTGCCGATCGTCATGAGCTGATAGGTACCACCCACGAGAAGACCGGTGTTGAGGTCGCCAAGGATAAGACCGATGACGGCGCCGGTGACGATGGGCTGATAGAGAGACTCGAGGAAGTCAAACTGGTCGATTGCCGCGATGAACGTGACGACGAAGACCAGAGCGATCTGGATGATCGAGTATTCCATCTTGCTCCTCCTTTCAAAATGTATGTACGCACTTTGGATTTCACGTACAGAACGTCAGGGTTTCACTCCTGACAACGTGGATCACGAGGATTACGAGAAGAGCTTGCTCGTGTCCTCAACAGGCGTGCTCGGAACGCGCCTGATCTCCAACTCCACCCCCAATTCCTGCAGCTCTTTAAACGCAGCGACATCCTCGTCGTTAACTGCGACGGAGGTGGCGACTTGGCGCTTTCCTTCCGACATGTGCATGTTGCCGATGTTTACCTTCTTTATAGGCACACCGCCCTTGACGAGCGTAAGCACGTCTTCCGGTGTTTCGGCCACGATGAAGATCTTCTGGCGCGGGCTCGCCTTGCCAATGACGTCGATGGTCTTCTGCAGAGAGAAGAAACGCGTAGCGACGCCGGCGGGAGCGGCCATCTTCATGAGGTTCTGGCGCATGGTGTTGGACGCCACGTCGTCGTTGGCGACGAGGATGAGGTTGGAGCCCAGGGTGGAGTTCCACTGGGTGGCAACCTGACCATGAACCAGTCGGTTATCGATGCGGGTAAGAAGAATGTTGGGTTCTGCCATGTTGATCAGCTTCCTTTCGTTATTTGCTGACGACAGTTACTTGATCTCCTGAATCGCGTAACGCGAAACATCTACGACGGCTCCGGATCGGACTTTGATCTGGACCTTCTCGCCTTCGATGCCTTTGACGGTTCCGTAGATACCGCCGGCGAAAAGAACCTCTTGACCCGGCTTGAGCTCGGTGTGCAGCTCCTTGAAGTACTTCTGCTTCTTCTTCATGTTGATTTGCGACCAGATGGTGTAAATCAAGCCCATGATGACAAGCAGGCCTAAAAGGGCGACCGAGGAGCTCAGGACGTTGGCTCCGAAATCGGCCATTAGATGCCGTCCTCGTCGCCGAAGATATCCTCTTCGTCGGAGCCGGCAACGGATGCGACCGTCTGGGCGGTGATGCCCGTCTGGCCAACGGTCACGGCCTGCTCGCCAAGCTCGGCGAGCGTGGCGTTGCCGCGGAGGAACAGAAGCTCAATAACCATGGGAAGGTTGGTGCCGGTCAGAACCTCGACGTTGTCGACATCCTGGGCAATCATCATCGCCTGGTTGAACGGGGTGCCACCAAGCAGGTCGGTAAAGACGAGCACGCCATCGCACTCCTCGCGCATGGCGGTAATAGCGGCGCGGAGATCCTCACCGTAGGAAGCAGCCTGGTCGCCCTCAAAAGGAACGACGGTAAAAGCGGGCTGGTCGCCAGCAACCATAGCGATAGCGCTTGCGAGGCCGGGTGCGAACTGTCCATGACCGGTAAGAATAAAGCCAACCATTCAAATTTCCCTTCCGAAGGTGTGTACGATCTGAGTCCGATGATTTTCGGAAGCCAGCGGGCGCTCGCCCTTAAAGCTTCTTAGAAAGCGTACTTTGAAGACCAGTGGTTTCTAAACTGGTAGTAACCACGTGACGTGTTGTTGTCACTATATCACCCCAGAAGAGGTCGCTTTCGTTGATTCATACGGTAAAACGTTTTTGCACCGCTCACGGTGATAAATCGACCGTTTACCGGTCGTTAACACTTCTACCTGCGGTTTTGAAACCGTTCCGAAATGCTTTGGCAAAAGATCGGATCTTTTCCTGTGTCTAAACAACGCAGGGCGGCTAAAAATAGCGTGTAGAAAAATTGCAGGTCATTGTGAAGATATGTGAATTGGTCTTTTTGACTTAATACCAGTTAGAACCAGTTTTGAGATTATCGGTGAACGGTAGTTTTCGACCGTTCACCGGTTACTTGCAATCGTTTGCAGTCGTTTTCCCAGATGAATTAGGGAAACACAATGGAGCGCTTGCGCGATCAAGGGAAGTTTTGACATTTGTCCTCATCCCCCGCGCGCCAAACTCCGACACCCAAAATGAGCCATAGCTCTCGCTATTCGTCTCACAAACATTACTTACTCTAATCTGTAATTGTTTATCGTTTATCATTAAATATGATATAAGATACAAGTATCATCCAAGACATTGGTTGGAGGAGCTATGATCCGCTGGAACGTATCCAAATCGAATGAAGCCATCGACCGTGAACAGGCAATAGCCGATCTGAGGAAGCTCACTCGCATCTGCAAATGGGCCACAATCTGCACCACCGTGGCGCTCGCTCTGGGACTTCTCGCAGTCATTGCGATTGACCTTCTACTCGTATTGCCTAGCCTCTCCCAAGGGTCGTGTCTCCAATCCGTAGAACTTCAAGGCGGCGAAGGGCCGTGCCTGGCTATCGTCGGTACCGATGCGCAGACCCCACTTATGCTCGTCGCACACGATGGTCACACTGCCATAGGGAGCCTCTTGATGACATGCCTCGCGCTTACCATCGCGCTAAGCGTGCGCAGGCTTTTCTTAAACATTGAAAAGGAAGGCAGGCCCTTTGACCTTGAATGTAACCAGACACTTCGTCGAGTAGGACATTTATTCCTTATCGGCGGCGTTGCCGTGAGGCTTCTTGGTGCCGTAATCACGGGAATGATACTCTCAGGATTTGGCGGCAGCTTTACGGATGCGTTCGCCGGCCAGTTATTCGAGCCCTCCATGCTCTTTGCGGGCCTGATTATTTGCCTGATTGCCAGCATCTTCCGCTACGGGTATATCCTGCAAAAACAAGATGACGAGTTGCTCTAGGGGAAATCCATGATTATTCTGCGGCTTGACCGCATGCTCGCCGAACGCAAGATCTCATCCAAAGAGCTTGCGGGACGCGTGGGCATCTCCCAGGTCAATATGTCACGCATTAAGACGGGCAAGGTTTCTGCCATACGTTTTTCAACTCTTGACGCGATATGCCGGGCACTCGACTGCCAACCGGGCGATGTACTGGAATATATGCCTGACGATGAAGCCGATAACCTTTTTGGACTTAAAGATTGATAGGCATAATTTAGCCACCAGCGCCTAAACGCAAATAGCCCGCTAGAACAACATCCGTTCTAGCGGGCTTATTCAGATATTTCGGTTACGCGCTCGGCGGCTCAGACAGATCTTTATGCAAACAGACCATAGATGCTGATGTTGGCCTTGGCATACAGGCCGTTAGCATACTCGGTCCACTTGGAGCTGGCGCTCGAAGCCTGCGAAGAGTACTGCTGGTAGGCGGTGTAATAGGCGGTCATGGCCTGCTTGTAGGTAGCGCTATCAGCCGTAAAGGCATCGTCAGCGAAGGCCTTAGCGTAGGTGCTATCGGCGTCCTTCCAGGTGCCCTTTTCGCTATCCCACTCGTCGCCGGCAAGTTTGATGATGTAATCGGCGTAGTCCTTGCTCGCGGTCTCCTCGTTGCCGTCAGCAGGCTCGGTCGGGGCGGTCGGCATGCTTGCGGAGCTATCGCCCACCTTCTTCTTGTAGAGCTTCTGCAGCGTCGCGGACTGACGGACGATCTGCTTGGCCTGGTCCTTGGACACGCCATACTGCGTGGCCATGGTCTTGTAGTCCGAAGTGCCGATGGAATCCTCGGCGTACTTCTTCATCTCCTTAGAAGAGACGGTGATGCCCTCGTCCTCGGCAGCGTCGAGCAGGATCTTGTTGCGCACGTAGGACAGGATGACGTCGGCAGAGGGAGCGGTGTAGTTGCCATCGCCATCCTTGACGGTGTCGAGGCTGTACTGGCTCTCAATGGCCTCGCGCGCGGTGATGTCGCTCTTCTTGCCGTTGTAGCTGTAGCTTGCCACGGTCGAATCGAGCTGGTCCTCGGTGAGGGTCGCCGAGCCGACGCCCTTGCCGCCAAAACCACCGTTGCCGATAAAGAAGCCGACCACAGCAGCGATCACGACTGCAACCACGAAGGCGGCAATCATCGTCTTCTTGTGCTTGGATGCGCGGTCGTCTTCGTCGGAACCCAGGATATCGTCGTCCTCGTCCTGCTCCTCGGGCATGAGGTTCTCGTCGGCGGCGTCCGCGGCGATCTTTGCCTCCAGGCGAGCGTCCTCCTCCTCGGCCGTCGTACCGGCGGCAATATGTTCGGCAGACGTACCGGCGACCAGATCGATCTTCTCCTCCTCATCACCATCGGGGCCTTCGCCGCGCTCGATGATCTGGATGCCGTCGATCTCGTCCTTCTCGTCCTTCTTTTGAATCAGACCCATATCAGTTACTCCTTGTTAGGAAACATAGTCCGCAATAGAATACGCCCGACAAAGCGCCGGGCGTATTGATTCTCAGGTTATACGCAAACACTTAAGTACTATTTAGGCGTTTGCAGTCTGCATGCCTTAGGCCAGGTGCGCGATAACGGCATCGGCAAAGGCCTGCGTGCCCACAGCGCCCTCAACGGAGCCGGTCTGGGCACGACGAACGTCGCCGGTAACCTGCTCACCCTCGTCGAGCGTGGCAGAAACGGCGGCGCGAATGCGATTGGCCGCGTCGTTCTCGCCCAGGTGATCGAGCATCATAGCCGCGGACAGAATCTCGGCCGTGGGGTTAGCGATATCCTGGCCAGCGATATCGGGCGCGGAGCCGTGCGTCGCCTCGAAGATGGCGCAGTCGGCACCGATGTTGGAACCCGGAGCCATACCCAGTCCACCTACCAGACCGGCGCACAGGTCGCTCACAATGTCACCGTACAGGTTGGGCAGCACCAGGACATCGAAGTCGTTGGGGTTCTGGACCAGGCCCATGCAGGTGGCGTCGACAATCTTGTCGTTGAACTCGATATCGGGATAGTTGGCGGCCACCTCGCGCGCAACGCGCAGGAACAGGCCATCGGTCGCCTTCATGATGTTGGCCTTATGCACGGCCGTCACCTTTTTGCGGCCGCAGCGGCGGGCGTACTCAAAAGCGTACTCCACAATGCGGCGGCTCTTGGCGATGGAAATCGGCTTGATTGAGATGGCGGAATCCGCGGCGAAGGTCTTCTGGCCCGAGCGCTCGACGAGCTGCGAGAGCTCCTCGACCTCGGCAGCGCCCTCATCGAACTCGATGCCGGCATAGAGGTCCTCGGTGTTCTCGCGCACGATAACCAGGTCGACGTCGCGGAAGCGCGAGCCGTCGCCCGGCTGCGACAGGCAGGGGCGCACGCAGGCGTACAGGTCAAAATGCTTGCGCAGGGCGACGTTAACGCTGCGGAAACCCGTGCCGACCGGCGTGGTGATGGGGCCCTTGATAGCAACCTTGGTCTCGGCGACCGCATCGAGCACATGTTGGGGCAGCGGCGTGCCAAACTCGTCCATGACGCCGGCACCGGCCTCCTGGACGTTCCAGTTGATCTGGACACCAGTGGCCTCGACCACGCGGCGCATAGCCTGCGTAATCTCGGGACCGATACCGTCACCAGGAATCAGGACTACATCGTGCGCCATAATCTGTTACTCCTCGTCTTCGGCGTCGTCAGATTTTTATACGCTAGCACGCTTCTTCTTTTTGGAGAGATCCAGGCCAAAACGTTTAACAAGCATTTCGCAAATCTCGCTCGAACGGGCCTTGAGATAGCTACCCTTGCCGTTCTCGGCATCGAACTTAAGGCGCAGCGCGAGCTCCTCGGCGACCTCGGCGTCAATCTCGCCCCGGCCAAACTCGTACAGGCAACCGAGCATGTCGCGATACTCGAGGTCGCCGTGGTAGCACTGGATGGCCTCGTCCAGGATGGGCCAAGCCTCGCGCGAACGCTCGACGCTCGTGGCGCCCCACACGCACAGCAGGCGGAAGGCGGCATAGCGCAGCGTGGACGAAATCTCATCGAACAGCGCGGTCTCGGCGCCCTCAAAGGCATCGCCCAGCTGCTCGGGGCAGGTGGTGGCGAGCGCCGCCAGGGCATCGAGAGCCTCCCAGCGGGTCTGAGCCTCGGGGCGGTCGAGCGCCTCGATCAGCGCGGGCACGCAGGGCACGACGCGCTGCGGATCGCGCTCGGCAAGCAGGTGCAGCACGCGGGCGGCAAACTGACGGATGCGGCGCGTGGGGCAGCCGAGCTCCTGGACCAGGCGGTCGACGGCGTTCTCGTTCTCCTCTGCCAGCTGGAGCTGTGCCAGCTCCTCGTCGGTGAGCTGTTCGTCTTTGTTTTCTGCCATAGTTACCTCTTTTTACTATTTCTTAGCGTGCTTGTCAGCACCCTTGCTGTCATCGGTGACCGAGATGAGCTGTCGGTCGGCCGCGCCATTGCGACGCGCACGGCGGCGCTCCTCGGCATCGCCCGCGTCGGCGGCGGCGCGGTGAGCCTTGTTAACGTTAAAGACCTCGTCGTGTTTGCGCCACGGACCGACGGACTCGCCAAAGCTCATCTTAAGGCCGGCGATAAAGCCGCCGAGCCAGCCGATCGGCGCAAACTGCACCAGCGGGAACAGCGAGAACACCCAGGTCAGCAGGATGACTGCCGCCGCTCCCGCAAAGTTGGCAATCCAGTAGTCGCGCTTGGTGATGACGCGCTTTTCGCACGCCCACTGGCCGCACAAAAAGCCAATGTAGATCGCGAAGAGAAAGAGCACCAGCGCAAGCACCACGAACGTCCAGCTCATGGGCGCTACTCCCCGTGATGGTGGCCGCAGCAGCACTCGTGGCCATCATCATGGCCGTGGCCGCCGCAGCACTCGTGGTCCTCGCCATGGTGGTGGCCGCAACCGCACTCATGGTCGTCGCCGTGCTCGCCGCAACCGCAGCCGTCCTCGTGAGCACCGTGCTCTTCGGGACGATACTGCGACCAGTCCAGACCGGCGGCGATGGCGTCGGCCTCCTCCTTATAGAGGACCGTGATGGCCTGGGTGCCCAGCTTGGCACCACCGATGGCATCGAGCATGTCGTAGAGCGTAAAGGCCACGTCGGCGCCGGGCAGCGCAAGCTCGCGATCGTCGGCATAGGCGAGCGCCAAGCGCAGGTCCTTGATGAAGTGCTCGACCATAAAGCCGGGCTTGTAGTCGCCGTCGAGCGCCTTGGTAGCCAGGCTCTCCATGGCGCCGGACTTGCCGGTACCGCCCAGGATCATCTGGCGGGTCTTCTCCAGATCAAGGCCGCTCAGCTCGGCAAATGCCATGGCGTCTGCCATGCCGACCATGCAGGCGCCCAGCGACACCTGGTTGGCGAGCTTGGCAGCCTGGCCCTTGCCGGCGCCGTCGAAGCAGCAGATGTTGGCCGCAAAGGTGGCAAGGATGTCGCGGACCGGCGCGATGTCGTTCTCGGTAGCGCCCACGATAGCCGTGAGCGTACCGGCGATAGCGCCCGACTCGCCGCCGGTGACGGGGCAGTCAAACGCCATGCGACCAGAAACCTGGGCGGCCTCGGCAATGTCACGGGCAAGCTCGGGCGAGCTCGTGGTGAGGTCGATCAAGACCGCGCCGGGCTTAGTGCACGCGAGCAGGCCGTCGCCCGCCAGGTAGAGTTCCTCGACCTCGGAGGGATAGCCCACCATGGTAAAGACGACATCGGCGTTCGCCGCGGCATCGGCCGGCGTATCTGCCCAGACGGCGCCGCGCTCGATAAGCGCCGCCGCCTTGGACTTGGTGCGGTTGTTGACCGTGACGGGATAGCCGGCGTCCAGAATGTGGCCGGCGATGGGGGCACCCATGATTCCGGTGCCGATGAATGCGACGGAGAGCTTGTTTGCCATGAAACCTTTCCTTTTGGGTTGGGTGTTGTTACCAGGTTGAATACTCGGTGCCAGCGTTTGGGCTGTGAGTCGAGGGCGATTACGGACGCAGCGCTTGCCTACTGACCGCGCACGCGGCGGGCGATACGGTCGGAAAGCGACGCCTTGTCGGCGCGGTTCTTACCCCAAAACGCGCAGCCCACCATGCCGGGGCCCACGTGCGAGCCGATGGTGGGACCCACGGAGCCGCGAATGATCGTGACGTCGGCGCAACCCTCCTCCTTGCGGATGGCGGCTTCGAGCCAGTCGCCGTCCTTTTCGGCATCGGCCGTCATGATCGCGATGGGCATGGTGCGGTCGGGCACGTAGTTCTCGCGGAACGACTTGAGGATGGACTTGAGCGCCTTCTTGCGGCCGCGGTTGACGCCGATCAGCGACAGCGAGCCGGCCAGGTCGTAGGAGAGCTCGGGCTTGACGTCGAGCTTTGCCGTGAGCTGCGCCGCCGCGGGCGGAATGCGGCCGCCGGCAGCCAGTGCGTCGAAGCTCTCGAGCGTAAAGTAGCCGTGCACGTAGGTCTTTGCCTCGTTTGCCCAATCGACCAGCTGCTTGGCGGTCAGTCCCGCCGAACGCTGGCGCACGGCCTCGAGCGCCAAGAGCGCACCGGTCGCGCAGGGCAGAGCGTTGTCGACCACGTAGAGCTCAAAGTTGGGATACTCGGCGCGCACGACATCTGCCGCCTGGCACGCGGAGTTGTAGCTCGACGACAGCGCCGAGGTAAAGCACAGGTAGACCGTGGGCGTGCCCTCTTTGGCGCACTCGGTAAAAAACTCGATATAGCGACCGAGCGACACAGCCGAGGTGGACACGCGGGCACCGGCGCGCATGCGGTCGTAGAACTCCTTAGGGCTCATGCTCGACCAGATGTCGTCTGTGCGCTCCTCGCCATCGATAATGAAAGGGAAACCCAGGATATCGACATCGAGGTTCGCGGCGACCTCGGGGCTAAAGTCGCAGCAGGTATCGACGACGATGCGGCAACGGTTCGAATGACCGGCGGATGCGGCCTTGTCCATCAAAGCGACTCCTTACGTAAAAAGGCGGCCACCCGCATGGGATGGCCGCCAACCGTTAACTCATGCAAGTTAACGTATTTTACTCGTCAAGTGTTTCGATGCGGGGCTTGATGATGCCATATCCACCATTCTTACGGTGATACACCACATTGATGAGACCGGTCGTCGCGTTCTCGAACACGTAGAAGTCGTGGCCCAGCAAATCGGTCTGCACCAGCGCCTGCTCCTCGGTCATCGGGGTGACATCGATGACCTTCTCGCGGACGAGCAGGTCGTCGTCCTCCTCGGGCAGCAGCAGGTCGGCCAGATCCTCAACGCGCTCGACCGGCGCGACATCCGCGGCACTGGCACCACCCTGGCGGTTGTCCACGACCTTGGTCTTGAACTTGCGCAGCTGGCGGGTGACCTTATCGGCGGAGAGGTCGATGGCAGCATACATATCTGCGCCGTGCTCGGCAACGCGAATCACCGAACCGCGGGCACGAGCCGTGACCTCGACGATTGCCGGGTTGGGGTTCGAGGGGTTCTTCTCATAACGAAGCACGACGTCGACTGTCATGGGCTCGATGTCGAAAACCTTGAGCGCCTCGCCGATTTTCTCATCCACATGCGCACGCAGAGCATCGGTTACCGTCGTCTTGCGTCCAGAAACCTTGATATCCATACGTGGCTCCAATCTGCCTCGGGGACTTACTGTACTGGCTATGTACCCATTGCCGTGCATTTAATCACGCGGATTCCTAAAGACCCGAATAACGATTGCTTGATACCGCATACCGAAGTCTCGTACTTTTCCATGGCAAAGTGCGCTATAGGAGGGAGCCCACAGATTTGTATTTGGTCTCGAAAATTGGCTTTGACCTGCTGGTTTTATTGGGATGAAAAAGCCGGGCTCCCCTATTGGGGAAACCCGGCAGTGCGTGTTGAAACCGTGAAGAGGTGTCCTTTTCAACGTATAGGAGACACCACCCCTAGCAATAACTAGCTATTGAGTTTGTTAATGTCGTCGTCGGTGATGGTGCCTTCCTGGCTGGACGAGTTGTCCTCGGAGGATGCGGTCTCATTGTTGGAATCGGAGGACTCGCTGCCGGAGGACATGGTCTCACTGGACTCAGAGTCACCCGGCTGCACGCTAGCGCCCGAAACCGTCTTAGTGGTGAGGTCGTAGGGCATCGTGCCATACCAGACGCAGTGGACCGCCTCGAGCGTGCCGTCGGCCGTAATACCGTCGAGGGCATCGCTCACGGCACGGCACAGTTCGTCATTGGACGAGGCGCCCGCAACACCAAGCGTCGAGGGCCCCTCGAGCGCACCGACATAGGAGACCTCGCTCATCAGGCGTGCAAGGTAGCCGCCGGCCGTGGAGTCGCAGATCACATAGTCGACCTCGCCGGACTCAAGCGCCTCAAAGCACTCGTTGATGTTGGAGTAGGTCTTTTGGTTGGCGGTGATGCTCTGCTTAGCAAGCGCCTCCTGCGAGGCCGAGGACGTCTGAACGCCCAGGGTGGACGTGCTAAGGGTATCGGTGGAAACGCTTAGCGACCCACCATCGCTAGTTTTACCGAACACGGAAGTGGCATCGTACAGGCAGGTGCCGAGCGAGCTAATGTCCCCGTCCGTGGAGTTAATCTCGCCGATAAAGATATCGGCCTTTTTGTCGCCGAGCGCGGAACCTGCCGAGGACGCATCGACAAAGGCGACCTTAAGGCCCATGCGGCTTGCGAGGGCGCGGGCGGCGTCGACCGCATACCCCGTGAGCTCGCCGTCGGCGTCCTGTATGGCCTGCGGCGCATCGGAAGTATCGAGGGCGACCGTCAGGGTTCCGGGAGTGACCAGGGCATCGTCCGACACCGCCGGCGTGACGGTCTCGTACTCGATCTGGTCGATCGTGGGAGTCATGAACGTAGACAGCGGGTTGAACGCGCATCCGCTCAGGCCCAAAACGGCGATGACCGCTGCGGTCCCAGCACCCAACCGAGCCGCGTGCATCAAGCTGCCCCTCACCATGTCCACTACCCTGCCTTCTGTGTCGTATACAATCCGTGCGTTGCGCGGAATATCAGGTTGTTCCCACCAGCTGACCTGGTATTTGACCCCACACTTGCGCACCGGGGTGTTTGCTCGGGAGGCCGCAGCCACCTTCACGACTGGCCCGCTCGCCCGCGAGGCGGTATTGCCCCAAAGAAAGTAGAACGGACGGTGCGGCTTACATCTAGGACGCGCCATGATCGCGCCGCGCGCACGCGGTCGCTTACGTGGATCCCTTTGACCGCGTCTGTCTTGGACTAGGACGGGCATTTCGTCCGTCCGCAACCACAGCCTGGCAGGAACGTAGCGCATTATAGCTAAGTTCAAGCTAAAGTTTAAGGTTAGGGGCGTCATTCGCATCGCGAGTACAGATTTCGCAGGTCAGGACGGGCCGCACGCGCTATCTTCACTGCCACAAAACCACCCCTACCAAACGCGTGCGATAGCGAGGCCATCAACGGCCGCGGCACCGGCGCGCTTGAGTTCCGCCGAAGCCGCGGCCATCGTCGCGCCCGTGGTGATAACGTCATCGATAAGCAGCAGGCGGCGGCCGTGCACGTCCTCAACGGTCTCATACATGCCTCGGGCGCGTTCACGGCGTTCTTCACGACCGAGTTCACGCTGGTCGCCATGCCCGTACTTGACGAGAGCATCGAGCAGGGGAACACCCGACAGCTCGCAAAATGGACGCGCAATAGCCTCCATATGATCAAAACCACGCCGCCGAAACGCTGCCGCCGTCGCAGGCACAAACACCACCGCATCCGCACCGGACAGCACACCTCCATAGCGATCGGGCGCTACGACCTGGGCATGCAGGGCGGTGTCGTAGAGCAGCTCCGCCAGATACGGAGCCAGACGTCGCTCGCCCGCATCCTTGTACGCTTTAATGATGCGCGGCAGCGGATGCGCATAGACGGCGCACGCCAGGCAGCGGTCGAGCGCCTCCGTCATTGCCGAGGACGTGCCCTCGACCGAACACTCAGTGCACAGCAAATCCCCAAACGGGGCGCTGCATCGGGTGCAGCTATGACGTGGGTCGATGAGCGTGAACGCGGCAAGGCAGTCTTGGCAAATAAGCGCACCGGCGCGCTCGCAGCCGGCACATCGTGTTGGCGACAATGCCTCGAGCGCCTCGCGTGCCACCCACTCGGCAAACGGTAGCAATTCGTCCGCAAACGGTAGGGCACCGGCACCCTGCAAACAGCTCAATATGTTCAGATGGCTCTTCAAGACACAACCCTCCCTACGTTCGGCCGCAGGGAGGGTTGTTGATTCGACGCTATGATACCCCGATGCGCTCGGGGCAAGGCGGGTTAAATCCGCTCGCGGGCGTTATTCGCCGGCGGGCGGTTGTGGTGCGGACGAAGACGGGGTCGAGCCCTCGCCACCATCCTGGCGCGGCTTGCGGGAACGACGACGGCGACGGCGCTTTTGACCCTGGTCGGCCGAGCCCTCGCCACCGCGATTCTCGCGCGGCTCGCGCTCGTCGCGAGCGGCGCCACGCGAAGCCTTGGCAGCCGCTCCCCCGCCATCTCCGGGACGACGGCGCGTGACCTTGACTTCGCCATCCGAAACCTGATCGGCCACAGAAGGAATCGAGGGTTTCTGCTGCGCGCCCGAGGAATGGCGACGACGCGGACGTGACGCGCGCTCCTCCTCGCCACGCGGCTTGCCAGCCTTGTCGGCAGGCGCGTCGGAGGCCGAGGCGCCCTTGGGAGCGGCACCGGCCTCGCGAGCAGCTGCGGCGCGGAAGGCGTCCTCGCGCTCCTCGCTCGACAGGTGACGGCGACGACGGCGCGTGGGGTTCATGCCACCGCCGCGATTTTGCTGCTGGGGCTGCTGAGCCTCGCGCTCGCGGGAAGCGTTCTTACCCGCGGCCTCGCCATTGTCGACGGACGCCGTGCGCTTGCGGCGGCGACGGCCATCGGCTGCTCCCTCGGTCTCGGGCGCCTCGGCCTTGCCGCGGCCCTTTCCACGGCCACGGCCCTCGCCCTGGCCCTGAGCGGTGCGAGCATCGGATTCGGCATCGCGACGACGGCGCTTGGGCATCGATGTGCCGGCCAGACGATCGGCGCTCGACAGGCCATCGCCCACGTCGACGCCGTTTTCGCGATCGAGTTCCATGAGCGCCAGACGCATCTCGGGCGACTCGATGCGCTCGAGCACGTCGCGCGTCACGCAGTCGGGGCGGCAGTTGCAGCCCTGCTCGGCGGCCTTCTTTTTGCAACCCTCCGAGCACGTCATATCGGCCAGGTTGACCTTAAAGACTTTGCCGTTCTCCAGGCGCAGCACCAGCTGCTCACGCGGCGTGTCATATTCCTGGATGCGCGCCTTGCCAAGCGGCGTATCGATAAGCGTCTTCTTTTTGGGCGCGCGGCTCTTAAAGTCCTTGTACGCCTCGAACTCGTAGCGCAGGCAGCACATCAGGCGGCCGCAGACGCCACTAATCTTGGACGAGTTGAGCGGCAGGTCCTGCTCCTTTGCCATGCGGATCGAAACCGGCTCAAACTGTCCGCCAAAGCGCGTGCAGCAGAGCTCCTGGCCGCACTGGGCATAGCCGCCCACCAGGCGGGTCTCGTCGCGCACGCCGATCTGGCGCATGTCGACGCGAATGTGCAGCGTCGAGGACAGGTCCTTGACGAGCTGACGGAAATCGACGCGCTCCTCGGCCGCAAAGTAGAACACAGCCTTCTCGCCGCCAAACAGGTACT
Organism: Methanobrevibacter smithii; assembly: GCA_963634045.1. Lineage (GTDB taxonomy): Bacteria > Actinomycetota > Coriobacteriia > Coriobacteriales > Coriobacteriaceae > Collinsella. The sequence continues at coordinate 2,535 of CAVHBE010000104.1, read as the reverse complement.
CGACGCCGACCGGCTTCATCTCGAGGTCGAGCTCTTTGACCAGACGACGGAAATCGACCATGGCCTCGTCGCCCTGGATGGCCAGGTCGTCGGCAAGCTGCAGGTCGATGTCGCTCGCCACGCGCAGCACGGGCTTGAGCGGCTGGCCGATCTCATCTTGCGGCACCTCGAAGGGATCGGCCGTGACCAGGCCGATCTCGGTTCCGCGCTCGGTGGAGCAAATGGCATAATCGGCCTCGAGGATATCCAGATCCTGCGGATCAAACCACAGGTCGCGCGAGGCGTAGGTAAACTTAACGGGTACGACTAACGGCATTTCAGTGCCTTCCTGATATCGAACAGCATGACCTCGATGGCCAGCTGGGGAGTAACGTTTCTGGCGATGTTGCGCTCGGCGGTCGCGACCGCCTCGAGCGCCCGGGTGGCACCCGCAACATTCGTCGCGGCGGCAAGCCGCCCGATCGTGTCGCGCACGTCTTCGTTCACGACGTCGGCCGCCTCGTCCTGAAGTGTCAGCAGCACGTCGCGCATGAGCGTCCGCGCGCTCGCCAGCGCTTCCATGATACCCGAACGCTCGCGCGCGTTGAGTTCGCGCTTGTTGCGGTCCTCAAGCTGCTTCAATGCTCCACGCGACAGGTAGTCGGCGTTTTGCTCGAGCACCTTTTCCTGTGTGGACTTGACCTCGGCGAGCGGCGCCTTAACGGCGACGATGAGCGACTTGGCGCGGCTGAGCACATCAGCCTCGTCGGCAGCGATGAGCGAATCGATGGCGCGGACCATTTGGCGGCGAGCATCCTGGCGCTCGGCACTCTTAAGGAACTCGATGCCGCGTGTGGGGCTTCCCGCCACGGCGACCGCCATGCGGCAACGCGCGAGATCCTGACCCGTCGCGCGGCTCACGGCCTGCGCGGCCACGGTGGGCGACACCAGCCGAAACGGCACGCACTGACAGCGGCTCACGATGGTGGGCAACATCACGTCTGCCGAGGTGCCCAACAAGATGAACATAACGCCCTCGGGCGGCTCCTCGAGTGTCTTGAGCAGCGCGTTGGCGGTGTTAGCGCGCAGTTGCTCGGCACGATCGATGATGTAGACCTTGGCCTTGGCACGGATGGGCGCCAGCGGCACGTCATCGAGCAGCTCGCGGGTCTGGGCAATGAGGTAGCCTGTGGCGCTCTCGGGCGTGTAATAGTGCACGTCAGGATGCGTATGCCGAGCAACGCGTACGCAGCTGTCGCATGCTCCGCAGCCGTCCTGCTCGCACAGGAAGGCCTGGGCGAGCGCCCATGCGGCATCGAGCTTGCCGGCACCGGGAGCGCCCAAAAACAGGTAGGCGTGCGATGCGCGGCCGCTGGCGACGGCGTTGGTCAAAAAATCGCGAACGCGCTCTTGGGTGTCGAGCTTGGCCAGCAGGCTTGCCTGAGCGGGGGCCATGTTACTCGGCCTCCTTGGCAAGCGCGGCGACGACAGCATCTTGCGAAATGACGAGACCGTACGCGCGAATCTGCTCGACCGTCTTCTCGAAGACTTCCTCGACGGTCGCAGTGGCGTCGATGAGCTTTACGCGGTTTGGCTCCTCGGCAGCAATGGCGCAAAATCCCTGGTAAACACGCTCCTGGAATGTCATGCCTTTTGCCTCCATGCGATCTGCCGCGCCACGGGCTGCCATGCGTAGCGCCGCCTGCTCGGGCGTGATGTGGTAGACGAGCGTGAGCGCCGGGTGTGTTCCCGCGACGGCCAGGTTATTGGCATCGCACACTATCTGGCGATCGAGGCCGTCGGCAAATGCCTGGTAGCAGGTCGTGGAATCGTAGAAGCGGTCGCACAGGACCACCTTGCCGGCCGCGAGGGCGGGCGCGATGACCTCGTGCACCAGCTGGGCACGGGCGGCCTCATACAGCAGCAGCTCGCAAGTGTCGCCCATCGCCGTATTGGCGGGGTCGAGCAGCAGAGCACGGATCTTTTCGCTGATGGCGGTGCCGCCCGGCTCGCGCAGGCTCACAACCTGGTAGCCAGCGAGTTCGAGCGCGCGGGCAAGCAGACGCGCCTGCGTGGACTTGCCGGCACCATCGACGCCCTCGAGCGTGATAAAGCTATGTTGAGCGGGCTCAAAAGCCATGGGCGCAGCCCCTTCCTATAAGGCGCGTAAATGCAGATATATCAACCAAGCCATGATACCCCAGGGGCAGGCGCGCCCCAAATCGGGCCTAGTCATTGGGTAGTCATTGGGGACGCTCTTAAATGACTAGGCGACAGCTAGGGACGTTCCTAAAGTGCCGGCAGAAAAGGAACGTCCCTAGCTGCCGACTTTTTTGAGCGCTGGGTATAATCGTCGTATTGATTTGAAATGTGGCGAAAGGAGTGGCAATGTCTCGGTATTGCGCCTCGTGCGGCAAACTTCTTGCAGATGATGCCAAGTTCTGCACCTCATGCGGTGCACCCGTTGAGCAGACAACCGCAAGCAATGGCCAACCCGCGTTTGAGCAGACCGGCTTCCTCGATACGCCGCAAGCTAAGCCGGACGACCCCCTCGCC
>CAVHBE010000103.1:0-2030 GCA_963634045.1 Methanobrevibacter smithii | reverse complement strand
CTGCAGCAGTACACGGCTCACGTTGAGGCCCTTACCGCCAGCAGTCTTTTCGGGCGTCACGCGGTTCACGTCGTCGATGATCAACTTGTCGAGCTGATAGCGCGTATCAATCGACGGGTTCATGGTAACGGTCAGAATCATATTGAACTCCTGTTTCCGGGGCACGGCACGCGCGGCCCCAAACATACGATAGCTCGTTAAAGGATCTCGATCTCAAAGCCGCGGGTAACGGTCTCCCCCGGCTTGGCCACCAGGCAGCCGCGCTTGTGCTCCAGAATATCGTCCTCGTCGGAGCAGGTGGACAGGCCGCCCCACGGTTCCACGGCCACAAAGTCACCCTCGGGCTTGCTCCACACAATCAGGTACGGCATATCGGGAAACGTCAGGCGCACGCCCTTGTCCTCGGTTTTCTTGGTAAGCGTAACCACGCGGCTCTCGAGCACGTCAAAGATGGTCTCCGCGAAGTCGAAGAGTTCGTGGGTCAGCGGCAGGTCATGGCCGATCATGGGGTTCTTGCTGCGATGCTCAACATCAATCAGGCCCGTCGAGGGAACGGCAGTACAGAGCTCGGTGGCCTCACGCTGCTCAAAACGGAGCTCATAATCGTCATAGGACTCGCCCTCGTCGAGCGGGCACTTAAAGCCGGGGTGGCCGCCCACAAAAAACGGCATGTCCTCGGTGCCCTCATTGGTCACCTCGTACGACACGGCCACCTTTTCCGAATCGATCGTGTAACGAGCAACGATCTTAAACGGATACGGGTACTGCTCGAGCAACTCGGCATGGTCGGCAGAGCTTAAGCTCAGCGCAACCATGTTGTCGCTCTGCTCCTCGAGCTTCCACTCCTGTTTGCGCGCAAAGCCGTGGCGGGCGAGCTTTACCTCGCGACCGCCCATGGTCATTGCGTGACCGTCACGAAGGCCACCGCAGATCGGGAAACAAATGGGCGCCTGGCCCGACCAGACCGCCGGATCACCCTGCCACAGGTACTCACGGCCGTTGGCCGCAATAGAAGTGAACGACCCGCCCGCCGTGCTCAGTGCTACGCGGATAGAACCGTTATCAAGAACAAACTCCATAGGAGCCTTCCCTTTCTTACGACAGCCCGCCAAGTCAATAGGGCTGATAGAAAACCGGCCCGCGCCCCCTCACAGAAACGCGAGCCGTCAATTGAAAAGCTGCAAATCGCCAAGTACAGCCAAGAGCGAAGCACTCAAGCCAAGCAAGCAAACGTGTTATCGGAGCAGCTCGCCGTACCAGAACACTTCGCAACAACAGGGGCGATCTCACAGGTCACTCAAACGTCAGCGAGCGACGCTCAGGTGCCCTAGGTCGCCGCGAAAGAGGAGCGACGCGTACTTCATGTACGCGAGCGACGGTTTGAGCGGCGAGATGGGGTGCCTGAGCGCCGCGCAGCGTCGACCGGTCCGGCGTTCGGCAGAACGCCGGAACCTAATTAGTCGTGATACTCGCCGCGGTCCCACTTCTCGAGGAACTCGTCAAAGAAGTGCGGGTCAGCCTGAGCCTCGGCGTCGGCCTTGTTGCAGGCATCGATCTTGGCGATCAGGGCGTCGTGCTCGGGAGTCTTCTCGTAGGGCTCCTCCAGGAAGGCAAGCATGATATCGGCCATCAGGAACTCGCCGGTGATCTTGCCGCCAAAGCCCACGATGTTGGCGTTGAGCTCGCGACGGGCATACAGGGCAGAGGTCATGTCGCGGACCAGGGCGCAACGGGCGCCGGGAACCTTGTTGACGGCGTTGGTGATGCCGATGCCGGTGCCGCACAGGGCCACGCCAAAGTCGGCCTTGCCGCTGGCAACGGCCTCGCCCACGGCCTTGCCGTAGATGGGATAGTGCGTACGGGTGTGGCTGTAGGTGCCGCAGTCGAGCACCTTGTAGCCAGCCTGCTCCAGGCGGTCGGCCAGATAGATCTTCTCGTCCGTAACGATATGGTCGCAACCGATTGCGATGGTCTTCTTCATCAGAACGTCCTTTCGTCTGAATTCACAAGTTGAGGTAGAAGTTCGAGTT
>CAVHBE010000102.1:3577-4649 GCA_963634045.1 Methanobrevibacter smithii | reverse complement strand
ACTTCAACATCACCCCTGATGTCGCCATCGTCGACCCCGAGCTCACCTACACCATGCCCGCCAAGCTGTGCGCTCATACCGGCATGGACGCTCTGACCCACTGCATGGAGGCCTACGTTTCCACCTGCGCTTCCATGTTCACCGACGCCAACGCTCTGCACGGCATCCGCGAGATCGTCGAGTGGCTGCCCAAGTCCTATGCTGGCGACCATGAGGCCCGTCAGCACATGCATGAGGCTCAGTGCATCGCCGGTATCGCCTTCTCCTCGGGCCTGCTCGGCATTGTTCACTCCATGGCTCACAAGACCGGTGCTGCCTTCGAGAACGGTCACATCATCCACGGTGCTGCTAACGCCATGTACCTGGGCAAGGTCATCCAGTGGAACTCCAAGGATCCCCGTGCTGCCGAGCGTTATGCTTACGTGGCCAAGGAGATCCTGCACCTTCCCGGCGAGACCAACGAGGAGCTCATCGCCGCGCTCGTCCAGAAGATTCGCGACCTCAACGACCAGCTCAACATTCCGCAGTCCATCAAGGATTACGCGAATGGTGGCGTGAAGGTCGACGCCGAGAACCCGCAGATGGTTTCCGAGGAGGAGTTCCTCGCCAAGCTGCCCGAGATCGCCGCGAACGCCGAGACCGACGCCTGCACGCCCGAGAACCCGCGTGAGACCAAGGCTGCCGACTTCGAGAAGATCCTCAAGGCCTGCTACTACGACACCGACATCGATTTCTAATCGACTCTTGTTATCGTAACGAGGGGCTCCGCACGTATCCGTACGGAGCCCCTTTCTTTTTTATTATTAGAGAATGGGATAGTTATGGCTGCAATTTTCAATAGCCCCAGCAAGTACATCCAGGGTCCGGACGAGCTGGCCAAGCTCGGCTCCTATGTCGAGCCGCTCGGCACTAAGGCCCTCGTCATCGTGACGCCTTCGGGCAAGAAGCGCGTCGGTGCCAAGATCGAGGGCGGTTTTGCCGAGACCAAGGCCGAGCTGCTGTTTGAGGACTTTAACGGCGAGTGCTCCAAGGGCGAGGTCGATCGACTGGTTGCGCTCGCTCGCGACAACGG
>CAVHBE010000102.1:0-3567 GCA_963634045.1 Methanobrevibacter smithii | reverse complement strand
ACATCATTGTCGGCGTCGGTGGCGGCAAGATCCTCGACACCGCGAAGGCCGTCGCCTATTACCTGGAGTCCCCGGTTATCATTTGCCCCACCATTGCTTCGACCGATGCCCCGTGTTCGGCGCTTTCGGTGCTCTATACCGATGACGGCCAGTTCGACAAGTATCTCTTCCTTAAGGCAAACCCCAACATTGTCCTGATGGATACGACGGTTATCGCGGCGAGCCCGGTGCGCCTGACGGTTTCCGGTATGGGCGATGCGCTCGCAACCTACTTCGAGGCCCAGGCGACGCATGATGCCGACGGCGGCACTTGCGCCGGCGGCAAGGGCGGTATGGCTGGTCTGGCACTCGCCAAGCTCTGCTATGAGACGCTCATGGCCGATGGCGTCAAGGCCAAGGTCGCGCTGGAGAAGGGTGCGCTTACACCTGCCGTTGAGCACATCATTGAGGCCAACACGCTGCTTTCGGGCATTGGCTTTGAGAGCTCGGGCCTTGCTGCTGCTCATGCCATCCACAATGGCCTGACGATGCTGCCCGAGTGCCACGGCATGTATCACGGCGAGAAGGTCGCCTTTGGCACCATCGTCCAGCTGGTACTCGAGGATGCCCCGACCGAGAAGCTCGAGGAAGTCTTGGGCTTCTGCATTGAGCTGGGCCTGCCGGTCACGATGAAGGAACTTGGCGTTGCCGAGCTTACGCGCGAGCAGGCCATGATTGTTGCCGAGGCCGCCTGCGCGCCCGATGACACCATGTGCAACATGCCGTTTGAGGTGACGCCCGAGATGGTTGCAAACGCCATTCTGGGTGCCGACGCACTGGGTCATTATTACCTTATGGATGAGTAAAACATATCTAAGGAAGGGGCAAAGCCGACAGATGGCTTTGCCCCTTTTTGCTATGGTGCAAAGTGACCTGTCTCCAATGCACAAGTTGGTGCAGGGGGCAGGTTACTTTGCACCAATCTTTGTTTGATGAAGGGCGGATTCTCGTATGGCGCTTCCCATGGTTTATGGCGGTCCCGGCCGGTATGTTCAGGGGCCGGGCGAACTTTCGCGTCAGGGCAGGTATTTGTCATGGTTGGGCTGCGTTGCTTATGTCTTGTTTGACCAGGGCACCGAGGATCGGCTGTGCAAGCAGATCGTCGATGGATTTCTGGATGATGATCTAAGCGAGCCGTTCTTTAAGATTTATGACGGTCCGTGTACGGAAGAGGCCGTTGTCGAAATGGCTAAGGAAGCCCAAGCCGAGTATTGCGACATGGTGGTGGGTATTGGCGGCGGCAAGATGCTCGATATCGCCAAGGCCGTTGCGTTTTATGCCGAGTTGCCGTTGTGCGTATGCCCCACGGCGGCTTCGATGGACGGTCCGTGCAGCGCGATTTCCGATGCCGATCTGCAGGGTGTTGCAAATGCGGTCTTTAGAAACGAGCATAATATGGCCAACGAGCAGGCCAAGGTGACCAAACAAAAGCTCGTGCAGCTCATGTGCGAGGCATAGTTTGGCGCTTGATTGACCTTGTGCAATCGAGGCGGCGATAGGCCATGGGCTATTTGCCGCAAAGATGCTCCGCGTGTAATTTGCCCGAGGCGTGGGTCGATGGCGTATCATTATCTCTTGCTTGTTTGCACTGCTCAGGGAGGGGCCGCGCATGGCGCAGGAACACGATCTGTTTGATGACATTATCGAGATCAGCAAGGGTTTCGACTTTCTTAAAAACCCGCTTGGCGGTGTGGCCGATGCGCTCGATCCGTCGGCGCCGCAGTGGAATCCTGCCGACTACAAGGAGCGCCCGCGCGGCAACACCATCCCGTGTCTGACCTGCAAAAACGAAAAGAGCGGCTGCACCGCGTGCATGGACGTGTGCCCGGTCAACGCTATCGAGGTCGAGGAAGACTCCATCGAGATCCTCGACTCCTGTCGCAAGTGCGGCCTGTGCGCCGCTGCCTGTCCGACCGAGGCGATCATCTCGCCGCGCCTGGCGCCTAAAAACCTGTATGACGACATTGTCTCGGCGGCCACGAGCCACGAGACCGCCTACGTCACCTGCACGCGCGCCCTTAAGCGCATTCCGCGCGAAAACGAGGTCGTCGTTGCCTGCGTGGGCGATATTACGGCAGAGACCTGGTTTTCGGTACTGGCGGACTATCCCAACGTGAGTGTGTACCTGCCGTTGGGTGTGTGCGATAAATGCCGCAACACCGGCGGTGAGGACATTCTGGGCGAGGCGATTGCGAAGGCCGAGGAGTGGTCTGGCACGGGTATGGGCTTGGAGGTCGACCCCAAGAGCCTCAAGTGCCATAAGCTTCGCGAGTACGAACGCAAGGAGTACATGGAAAAGATCGCCCGCACCACGGGCCTGACGGTGACCAAGCTCAACCCGGCGACGGCGGCGCTGGCCTCGGTGACGCAAAAGCTCAAGGCCCATCGCCATCAGATTACCCAGCTGGAGCGCACGCTCAACACCATGTGCGGCACCACGACGACCAAGCGTCGCCGTTCGCTCACCCATGGGCGGCAGCTGGTGCTCTCGACACTGCAGAACCATCCCGAGCTTGCCCAGAATATGCAGGTGAGCACGCCGGAGTGCGATTTTGAAAAGTGCACGTCGTGCGGCGAGTGCGTCAACGTGTGTCCCACGTTTGCCTGTGATCTGGTGGGAAGCGGCCGCTTTGCGTTGGAGTCCACGTATTGCTTGGGCTGCGGTGCCTGCGTCAAGGTGTGCCCCGAGCATGCGCTCAAGTTGGTTGAGCATGACGCGTCCAATCTGGTCGTCGTCGATCCCGAGGCCGAGGAAAAGGCCGCCCAGAAGGCGAAGGCTCACGAGGAGGCCGAGAAGGTCAAGGCCGAGGCAAAGGCTAAGCTCGATAAGATGCTCGACCAAGTGGAGAAGCTCGCGGACTAGCTAAAAGAGCGTAAATGATGGCCGGTGGGACAGGTGCTGCCCCACCGGCCAAAAAAGTTGCGGTGGAATAGTTCCTGTTTTGCCCTTAAGCTAGCCATTCTAGGAACTATTCCACCGCAACTAATAGATGGTTAGTTCATGCTGCTTTGGTGGCCGGTTCGACCGGTACCGTTGCGCGTCACGGTTTCATGGAGCAAAAAGAACCCGGGGACCTGTTTTGTCTCGGTGTATTCCATAAGGATGCCGTCGGCGTTGTAGGTCTGCCCGCGTATAACGGCGAGTGCGTTAAAGTCGTCGAGATCGAGCACGCGCGTATCCTCGGGCGTGGGATGCTCGATCGTCACATCGCGTTTGCCTGTGGCAATCTTAATGCCAAGATCTTCTTCGAGGTAACGATAGATCGAGTCGTTGACAATCTCGGGTGTCAGCCCCGGTACCTGTGAGCTTAGGTAATAGGAGTCGTCGGAGCACACGGCTTGTCCGTCTGCATAACGGATGCGTTTGGCGCGTGTGAGCTCACAGCCTTCGGGAAACCCGGTAATCTTGGAGAGCGCCTTGCTGCAGATGAGGAGCTCAAAGACGGTGGTGACAGTCTTGAGCTCAAAGCCTCGGTTGACCGCGATTTCCTTAAAGGTCTCGAGTCCGCCGCCACCACGACTCTTCTC
>CAVHBE010000101.1:1582-6615 GCA_963634045.1 Methanobrevibacter smithii | reverse complement strand
TCTTTAGCCCGCTCTCCCCCTTCTCGCCATCGAGCGTGTTGAGCAACATATTGGTCGCCTCGACGCCGCTGGTCAGGTAGCCGTAATGCACGGTGGGAATGCCGCCCGTCAGCGCGCGCAAAAACGCGTTGTCGCCAAAACCGCTCACGCGACGCACGCCCTCGCCCACGCCGCGCAGCTCGTCAAAAGCGCGCAGGGCGCCGGCCGCCATAGTGTCGGTCGCGCACGCGATAAACGAAACATCGGGAGCGACGGAAAGCAGTTCACGCGCCGCACCATAGCCCGAGTCGAGCGTAAACGAGCCCAAACGAATCAAGGCGGCATCGAGCGGGTTGCCCGCGGCGCGCAAGCCGGCCTCAAAACCGCGACGGCGGTCATAACCGGCCGCGCGGTCCTCTTCGGTAACTCCAATATAGGCAATCTTGCCGTCCACGCGACCCGCAAGTGCATGGCCCAGCTCAAAGGCGGCCTCGTAATCGTCGTGATAGACGCACGCCGCGCCCTCGACATTCTGGCCGATCAGCACGATGGGCACGCGGCACGATTCAATCGCCCGACGGTGCTCGTCGGTAATCATAGTAGCCACCAGCACAATGCCATCAACCGGGTGATTTTGGAATAAATCGAGGTATTCGAGCTCGCGATCGGCCGCGTTGTCGGTGTTGGCAAGCAGCATCTGGTAGCCACGGCGACCGAGCACCTGGCCAATGCCGGCGGTAATGCGGCTCACGGACTCCGAGTTGATCTTGGGCACGATGACGCCGATGAGCTTGGTGGAACCGGTGCGCAGCGCGCGAGCCTGGCTGGACCGCACGTATCCTGTCAGCTCAATCGCCTTCTTAATGCGCTCGGCCTTGCCCGTCGATATGTAGCCACCGTTGAGGTAGCGCGAGACGGCGGCGCTCGAAACGCCGGCCAGCTCGGCCACATCTTTCATCTTTACCACGAACACCCCTGTCGTTGAAATCGCTTTCATCATGATACCCAACCCTCGCCCGAAAAATATTCGACTGGAAAGGTCTCAGCGGATCATTTCAACCGCCCAGGTCGAGCAAACGCCAGCGATCCACCGCCGCGTGCATGTTTATGTCAAACGTAATGCGCACGGTACCTTCGTCCATCACCCACGGCTCACGCTCATAGTTCACGATGGTCCACGGGCGCATCATGTTGCAGATGCACTCGATGTAGAACTCGCGACGGAGCGGATAGGGAAAAGCCCAATTCCGGTCAATCCCTTACCGGCAACCACAGCGAATTAAGACTGAGCAACAACACGTCAGTAAAGTTACATACGAGCAGAAAATCGCACGCAATTTCGCCTTTTCTTTATTGAGATGTAAATTTTGACAGGCCGAATCTTACATCCATACAAATGATGAAAAGGGGCGGCAATTCAAAAGAAAAGCCGCCCCCGCAGGACGCAGGCCCGTAGGTTGACTGCGTCAATACCGCTAGATTCGGCCTAGTATCCTATCGGGTCCCAAAAGGTCAATCCAGTTAAAGACGGCAGGCAGCCCGAAACAACATCTTTCATGAATCTCCAGTCCCATCAAGCCCGATCGAACTTGACCGTCAAACCAGATACGGCCCAATCACATCAAATATCTCGCCAACCTTAGTTGAAGGGTTTTGCGCAGATGGCTTAATGTTACCCAGTTCCCTATGGTACGCGACGAGGCGCCCAGCACGCTGCAATGCTTCGCCTCGCCTATCATCCACTGCCCTAAACATCCCGTCCAGGTTCTTGCGGTACTCGATGCCCAAGTTCTTCGACATCTCCTGCGCGAGGGCATGCTGGCAGTCGGACGCGGACATATGCGCGGTCGTGTAGCGAAAGTGCAGAAGCGGCCACAGCTCGAAGCAGGGGTTGGACCACAACGCATGGAAGGTCCTCGAACCATCAGAGAGCTCGTTGCACTTGCACTCCATCGCGTCAAAGTCGGACGCAGGGAAGTCATCCTTGTCATACACGAGCCACACGTGATCGAACGTCTCGGGCGCATAGCGGCAGTGTTCGACGGCGAAGTCAAGCAGGTCAAGCGTGTGTTTGCCGGTCCCCTTAACGACAATGGCAACCTTACGCTCGTTCGCCGCGCCCAACGCCGCACGCACACCCTCAAAGTAGCGAGGCTCGGTCTCCTTACCCTCGCTCACTACAAGATGACGCGTCATCTGAACCATGCGCGAGCGGCCCTCTCGCTTGCCGCTACGCCAACCCTTCGACTTCTTCGCCACCATGTTAATCCCACTCCTCGATGCGGGTGAGATACGGATCGGCGCCGTAGCGACCGGACAGGTATTGCTTGTCGAAAGCCGCGTTCTTGCTTACCAGATTACCGTTTGCCTCGTGGATGTCGGCGAGAGACCACAGTTGGCTCGCCTCCCCCTCGCCGCGCGCAGCGAACCATATCTCGTCACGGCGGAACACATCGTTTCGCATGGTTGACACATCCTGGGACGAGAAGATGAGCTGCGCGCCACTCTTGTTGACCTCAGGATCCTTAAACAGCAGAATCACATAGCGAAGAAGCTTCGGGTGCAGTTTGGCGTCGAGCTCGTCTACCACAACGGTGCCACCACGCTCAAGCGCTGTCATCAGATACGCAGCCAACCCCATGAGCTTCTGGGTTCCGGCAGATTCCTCGGATAAACGCAGCTCGTACGACTTGCCGCCCACCTCGTGCCTCACGAAGACTCGCTGGCCGCGCCACTCCGGCGCCCTCTCCACTCTGAAGCCATCAATACGTACATCAACGGCGCGCAAAAAACGCGTGACCTCGCGCGAGTCGCCCTCGTCGAGCATTTGCTCGAGCATCCGCTCCAGGTAGGAACTGTTGTAGTTGAGAAACACGGCGTCGAGAAACCAGCTGGCCGCCTCCTGGACCACAGGTGCATCGAAGTTGATGCAAAGGAACGATAGGTACGGCAGGCTCGGGTTGAACCTCGCAGCCGTCACAAGTTTACGCAGTGTGGGGCCGAGTTCAACCTTTGTATCCTCGCGCTCGAACAGCATCGCAGTACGCGACGCTCCCAATTTACGCCGCCACAGCCCTTCGGACACGATCTCATCGGCGTGTACAGACAGAACATAGCGGTACTCATACTCACCCGCGCGGTAATAGAGCTCGAACTCGGTGGGCCCGGCAGCAGACACGTCATCGAACTCAAACGCCGAACAACGGGCTATCAAAGGGCGATCACCCTCTGGAGCATCAGCGCCGGCAGACAGCAATCTAATTGGTCTGGCCACCGCCGAACGAACGTAGTCAAGAGCCTCGAGCAGATTAGACTTGCCGCCAGCATTGGGCCCGTACACCGCAGCCACCGGAAGGAAACTCTGCCCGTCGGGGCACGTGATAAGGGAGCGCTCAAACTCCCTCATCGGCGTTGCTTGCATGGAAAGCTCAGCCTCGTCGCGATAGGATCTATAGTTCCTGAAGGTGAACTGGCAAAGCATCGTCCTCAACATTCCTTTCATTATTTTGAAAAGGTATTTCAGAGTTTTTCTTTGATTATAGACTTTAAGCAGGCTAAATCAAGTGTTTGCTGCACCAATGACAGCAGGAGCAAGGTGCCAAACCGCCCATATTCGACCATCCCATTGCCGAAATGGCGTTTAGCTAACACGTCACACATTACATGCATGAAAAAAGGGCGACACTCTCTAACAGAAAGCGTCACCCTTAAAGCTCCCAAAGAGCTTTAATATTGCGCTATATACTATACAGCTTAATGAAGTGAAGCAGAAAAGAGGCCCCAACTCGTACTGCATCGCCCTAGCGGTTGACGAGTGCCAACGCATAAAAGCACTCTACATACCCGCGCCCGCAGCGACCCGAAAGACGGCATCGCACTCCACGAGGACACATTAGTCAAGCGTCTCATACACAAATTCGCAAACAACCATGCTACCAATATTCGAAGCAGCCCTTATCAAGACGTTATCGGGAGTCATCTTTAAAGATACCTCAAACTAATCGAGGCTTATGAGTCCCCAGAACCCCTACCGTTTCCGGGCTCTATCCCAATTTCTCATGTAGATCCTTTATGGTCTGAGCTTCATTTAAAAAGACCTGATCAATTTCAGCGTTGAGGTCATTAACGTAATCCTCAGCGACCTTTTTATAAGTGACATTCTTAACCGAGGAGTCAATCTTTAATTTCAGGCTGAATCTTTGCTTGAGCTGCTCATCCAACAGCCAGCGAAATAACTTGCGTAGAGAGGTCTGGTCGCTTTTCGCAAAGTCGATGTCCAACTCTTCCGGAGCGTCTTCAAAGTGAAGGACCTCATTGCCCTCCGAGTTCATACGCAACGTAACCGTAATCACGTGTTGGTCGGCACCGGCGTTCAGAACGATTCCGTTAGTTAAGTTTTCCATAAACAATCTCCCTGTCGGTAAATGCATATTCCCCGCCCTCAAGAGTGTCCATACTCACTTGTGTCCACACCTTAGGCGGTTTGACCTCAGCAATATCCCTAAGCTCATCGCAAAAGGGATTACCCACGTAGGTACGATAGCAACCGCCATCGTATTCGCGATAAATCGATTGCCAGGGCAAAGTGCGAACAGCAATGTTGGCATTATGGGTGGACACTATGACAATTTTATTTGCTTTCGCCAGCTGGTTGATTCTATCTACGATAACCTCGTTGATAAATTCATTGCCCATACTTGCCTCAGGCTCATCGAGGATATAAATGGAGGCATCATCGTCGAACAGGGCATGGGCAAGAACAATCATCGCCCTCTCCCCGTTAGAGGGCTCATAGCTCGAATCTCCCCCACAAGACACATAGGAGGTAACGCCCAGACAGTCCTTAAGCGAGGCAATTCCCATCTCATCTGTCATCTTGTTAACCTCGGCTATTTTCGAGGCCAATGCCCCACACGGAGTTTTGGCGGTATCCGATGCATTGCCGATTGCCGTAACCAACGATTTTAGATTCTTGGCCTTCACCTTATCGCGAAGATAAGAGACCTTCGTTCCCTGCGACGGCTTTATTAAGTATTTTCGATGTTGTACAACGT
>CAVHBE010000101.1:0-1572 GCA_963634045.1 Methanobrevibacter smithii | reverse complement strand
CTTTTTCCTCATAAGGCTCGTTTTGAAAAGAATCGGAAATCGAATTCAAAATGGATCTCGCCTTTTTGTAGCTTAAGGCAAAAGCCGAAAACCCGGTTCCGGAAGGCTTTGTAGGACTCCCCGTTCGCGCAGTGATGTAACTTTTCATTTTCTTGACTGTAAAACACTCGAGATGAAGTGCGTAGGCGTCAACGAAACCGGATCGCACATAGGATTGCGCATTCATACATACTCTCAGAACAGCAGATCTAAGTTCACTGAATTCGTTAGAACTCAAGCAAGCCTCAACAATCTTGTTGTTAAGAATATTATTAGCGCTAGATATCAATGTCTTATAGTCATCGATAAGACATCTCATCGCGTCAAGGTCCGGTTCTACAGGTGCAGAAGCCAAGGCAAATCCGAAGCGAGCCGTGTCCTTTTTCTCGACACTGTATTCTTCCCAGCTGATGTAATTGCTAAAAGGAGTTACTGCCGGTTCATTCCACGCTCTGATGCCAGCGAATTTATCACTCGCGTCGTCGACGCCGAGTTTAACAAAGTCCTCCTCTTTGGGATTCACGTTCACCATTTGTTTATACTTGTCATTGTTTTCTGACGCGTAATACGAAGAGACATCGGTCCACCCCTTCGCCCGAAAATGATTCTCTATCTTTTTTAGAAGCGCCGTCTTCCCCGTGCCTTTGGCGCCAAAGACGATGGTGACGTCGTTGTAGACGGGGAAGGTAAGCTTCGCATCGTCATCGAACAAAGTGATTTCAACCTGCTCTGACGTTTTCTTGTCCATAATGGATTTGAGAACTTCAGGTGTCTTTCTAAGCAGGAGCAGAAACTGGCTGAAGCTCTTGACCTCAAGTTTAATCTCAGGAAGGGAGCACTCACAATACTTGCTCCAGTCTTTGACGTCCGAGCCAATCAGGCAATCGACCCCATCGGCATACATGATGCCAGCGCGCTTAAGGTTTGAAGGCTCGAAAAAGAACGGGGTTTCTACTGGAAAACTCGCTTTCAGTGCTTGATTATCGGCGTAAGGCAGTGCCTTATCTTTATAAGACTTGCCCTTGAAGGGACGGTAATGAGATATCACGATGAAATCGAACCCTTGTCCGACAAATGCGCCGGCAAGCTTATCCCAATCAAGAACAAAATCATCAGGATGTGTGCATTGAACCAGGCCATTACAGACATCAGAAAACTGCTTCGCATGCACGGGGTCAGCAATAACGATTACATGGCCGACAACCCTAGACTTGCCTCGAATATCAAGCTCTATGCCCGGCCAGAGATCGATTCCCTTGGCTGACGCTGGTTGATTTTCAATCTCAACGCAACAACCTGAACGGACCCCGCGTTTCCGCAGCTAGCGCAACGCGGAAATAGCTCCCGGCACCTGGCCATCACTTCGTTTCCGCAGGTGGAGGGGCTGTGGAGTCCGGTGCCCCCATGCCGCCGCCGCATGCTCCGCCAGCCCGCCGCGCAGCCGTTCCGGACTCAGCGCAACGGGCCCTCCGGCCCATGTCCCGGCCCGCCGCCTATCCCGCCAGCGGCCCCTCGCCCCTCGCGGCCCTGGCC
>CAVHBE010000100.1:1619-3056 GCA_963634045.1 Methanobrevibacter smithii | reverse complement strand
GTCGGTACCGACGATCAGATATGCCGGCAGCAGACCGATTTCGGACATTGCGCTCCCCTCCCGCAGGCCTTCGTATTCGTTCCGTGCCATTCTAGCCCAGGGGCCCACCACACGCCAACGACGTCGTCACGGTCGCTGGCATCGCATCGCAAAGCCATTCGCAGTTGGCGTGACGGTAATGTCGCCGTGTTCGATAGTGCACGCGAACACACCGCCCGCTTCCTTAACGGCATCGATGCAGGCATCGGACGGATGGCCGTATCGATTCCCCTCGCCCGCGCTCGCGAGGGAAAGCTCAGGCTTCAGGACGTCCAGCAACTCGTCATCGACTGAAACCTTAGAGCCGTGATGCCCAAGTTTAAGTACATCAATATCCCCCACCTCCTGCACGAATTCCCGTTCTTGGTCGAGCTCGGCATCACCGGTGAGGAGCATACGCAGGCCCTTGCCTTCCTGAACATAAGAGAGCAGCAGGACAAGCGAGTCCTCATTTCCCTCGCCATCCACGGACTCGAATGGCCACATCACGCGGGCGCAAAATGAGCCGATGTCGACCGTATCCTCACGGCGCACCTGCCGATACTCAACGCCAGGTCGGTTCAATACCTCGGCAGGTGCATCCTCCAGCGCATCCGCCGCCACGGCAATCGTTCCGACCGAAAACCGTTCGAGCACGGCAGGCAGACCACCCCAGTGGTCCTCATCCCAATGCGTCACAAAGACAGCATCGATATGGAGCACGTTATTGCGAACCAACGCCGCCACCACGCGCTCGTCGAGCCCGCAGTCGACGAGCGCTACTACGCCGCCCTGGCGGATAAGAATCGCATCCGCCTGGCCCACATCGAGCACCGTCACCGAAGGCGGAGCGAATCGATCCCAGTAGACGTACGGAATCGCAGCCAAGAGCACCAGGCATGCAAGCCCCACCGCCATAGGACGTGCACGGAGACGCGGCCACCAGACCAGCAGAACCGCCAGCAAACACGGCACTAGGTAAATCCACATGCTATCGGGCGGCACGCTCACGGATGCACCCGGCACGGCGGCAAACAGCTGCTCGAAAAACAGCGCGCAACGGGCGGCAATCATGGGCACAACGAGCGCCCAAGTCCGCAACGGTGCCACGAGCGAAAAGGGAACCAGCACGATGGACACAGCAAGCAGTACGCTCACCACCGGACCGATGACCGCATTTGCCAACGGAGCAATGAGCGAGAACGTACCAAAGGCGGGAATGGTAATGGGAAGAGTCGCCAGTTGCGAGCACAGCGTGACGGAAAGCATGCTTGCAACGCCCGATGGCACACTCAGCTCACCCAAAGTGTAGGTCGCATAGGGGCAAAAGCACAGAATGGCAAAGACGCTGGCACATGAAAGCTGAAAGCCCATCTCGAACAGCACCGTCGGCCGCAGTAGCACAAAGATGGACATGGT
>CAVHBE010000100.1:0-1609 GCA_963634045.1 Methanobrevibacter smithii | reverse complement strand
GACATGGTTACGAAGAGTGCCGATGCGCCGTGCCGGCGACGCCCCGCGCCGTTTACGACAAGCGTCGCGAACACCATGCAGCACGCGCGCACGGCCGAGGGAGACGCGCCCGTAAAGGCAGTGTAGCCCACAAGCGCCATCGCCAATATCGCCCGCTGAACACCACGTGAGCAGCGAGTCTTTTGCAATACACCCTCGATTACAAATCCCACGATAGCCAAATGGCTGCCGGAGACGGCTATAAGATGCGCCGTTCCCGTCACCGAAAACCAGTCGCCCGCCGGCTGGGCGCGCAGTTCGGCCGAACGACCGCAGACGACACCGGCTATGAGTGCACGCGCCGGGTCGGTCGCAGGCGCGATGGACGCAAGCAGCCCATTTCGCAGCCGAAGCAGCGGTCCCGGAGAGCCCTCATCGGCCGACACAATCCGAACGACTTTAACCTTGCGCATCTCGCCTCGGAGCACGCGCGATCGTCCATACGCATCGTTCTCAAAACGTGAAACGCGACCGATAACACGCACGTGCGCCCCGACCTTGAGCTCGCGGTCGCACGATAGGCGAACCGTTGCCAAGTTCTTACCGTCCGCGCGTGCCTCGCAGGTATAGGAATACACGTCGTCGTTTATGGATGGATCGCCCTGCACGATAAACTCGAGGCCGCTTGCCGCTCGACCGTCGAGCGCCTTCGAGGCGCTGAGCGCACCCACAGCCCACCACGCCGAGACGACCGCTCCCGCCACGAGACCGACGGACGCGGCATACAACCACCGCTTCAAAGGGGCAAGCCGCGCACAAGATTGAGCCAGCACAACGAATACCGCCGCCGCAACGGGAATGGCCCATAGCAGCCCGACCGCCGGCGCCCGCTCCCTCAGCAGCGCATCAGCGGCCACGTTGAGCACCAAGGCGCAGCTCATGCACATGCCGGCACACAAGGCCATCGCCCACGGAAGCAGGGGCCGCGGAGGCATCACACGCTCGCGCTCGGTCGCACTCATACGCAGATGCAATCTTTGATTTTGGCAAGCTTCTTCTCGCCGATTCCCGACACACGCATCAGATCGTCAACCGAGGCAAAAGCACCGTTCTTTGTCCGTTCATCGATAACCGACTGGGCCATGGAGGGACCGATGCCCGAGAGCGTCTGCAACTCTGCCGCGCTTGCCGTATTGATGTTTACTAGGCCTGTTGCGCCACTCACGCCCGATGATGTGGAAGCCCCACCATCAACACCGACTTCCGCAATGGACGCCTGCTGCTCCCCTACCGTTGGAACATGGATTTTTTGTCCATCAATGACCTTAGATGCCCGATTAAGCCCCGTAACGTCAGCCTCGGGCGCCAGCCCGCCGGCGGCATCGATCGCCTGGGATACCCGTGCCCCATCTTTGAGTCTGTATACACCGGGCGACGCAACGGCGCCATCGACATCGACATAGACCTCTGCCGCGGCAGAAGCCTTAGTCGAAGAGCCTTCGGATGTCTTTCCGCTCGAAGCATCGCCGGATCCCGGCTCCACTAACGAGCCCGTACCATCAGTGCGCTCAAACGACACGCCGCCGGCACCGCCGCCAAGGTTCGCCATCGCCAAGCCGCTCGCCATCGC
>CAVHBE010000099.1:3488-4918 GCA_963634045.1 Methanobrevibacter smithii | reverse complement strand
GTGTTGCCGTCATCCACCAGATCGCGCATCACGCCCACCAAGCCGTCGACATTGGCGGGATGCAAGCCGATCGAAGGCTCGTCCAGCACATAAAGCACGCCCGTCGATCGGTTGCGCACCACGCGAGCAAGCTGCACGCGCTGGCGCTCACCCGTGGAGAGCGTGGCACCGGCGCGATCGAGCGAAAGGTAATCGAGACCCAGGTCGACCAGACGACGGGCCGCGCTCAAAAACGAATCGCAGATATCCGTCGCCATGGGCCGCATCTCGGGCGGCAAGGATGCAGGCACCCCGCGCGCCCACTCAATCGCCTCGCCCAGCGTCATGGCCGCCGCCTGCGCCAGATTGATACCGCGCACCTGGGGCTGGCGCGCAGCCTCGGAGAGACGCGTGCCACCACAGTCACGGCATGGCCTCTCGCACAAAAAGCGAGCTACACGCTTAAGCCCCTTATCGTCCTTAACCTTGGCAAGCGCATTCTCGACGGTATAGACGGCGTTGTAGTAGGTAAAGTCGAGTGGCGTGGCGCCCTCACCGTTTTTGGGGACGTAGAGAATGTGCTTCTTAACCGCCGGACCATGAAACACGATGTCGCGCTCTTGAGGCGTGAGCTGGTTAAACGGCACGTCGGTGCGCACGCCCATCTCACCTGCCACCTGCTTCATCAGATCCCACATGAGCGTACCCCAGGGAAGCACCGCGCCTTCGTTGATGGTCTTTGACTCGTCGGGCACCAGGCTCGCCTCGTCCACCTCGCGCATGACACCAGTGCCGCCGCAGGTAGAGCACGCGCCGCCGCTGTTAAAGGCAAGGTCCTCGGCACCCGGCGCGTAGAACTCGCGGCCGCATGCGGAGCACGTGAGCGACAGGCCCGCAGCCACGTTAAGACTCGGCTCCACACGCGCCCCGCAATGCGGGCACACGTGATGGGCGCAGCGGCTAAAGAGTAGACGCAGGCTATTGTTGAGCTCGGTCATGGTGCCAAAGGTGGAACGCACGCCCGGCACGCTGGGGCGCTGATGCAATGCGAGCGCCGCCGGCACGTGCAGCACCTCGTCCACCTGGGCGTGCTCGGCCTGCGTCAGACGACGGCGGGTATAGGTGCTGAGCGCCTCCAGATAGCGACGCGAGCCCTCGGCATAAAGAACCCCCAGCGCCAGCGAACTCTTGCCCGAGCCCGACACGCCGGCAATGCCCACAAGCCTTCCCAACGGAATATCGATATCGATGTCTTTGAGGTTGTGGACACGTGCACCACGCACCTCGATAGCCTGCGGGCTCATCTTTTGTTCCGTCACCTTTATCACCCTACTCATGCCATAAAATGCGGTCGCGGATATACTCGCCCAGCATGGGCACGGTAAACCGGACGAGGCCGTATCCGGCAGCCTCGATGACGCGCTCGCGAATCAGGCTTGCGCGATATTTAC
>CAVHBE010000099.1:0-3371 GCA_963634045.1 Methanobrevibacter smithii | reverse complement strand
TTACTCGCCCAACTCTGAGTACGGTCGCAGCGCTCAATGATATCCGCCATGCGCGTCGGCTCACCCTCGTCAGCAGCCATGGCCTCGATAAAGAGGCGTTGCGGACTGCGCAACCCGTAATACAAGGGAGCGTCCACTGCTTCATAGAACTCGGAGATGGCATCCGCGTGCCCAGCCTCAACATCGCGCTCTTCAATGACCCGCGAGTCACGCCGGACGGCAGACCTCCACATGTAATATCCCACCAGCTGAACCATGTAGGGATGCCCCATGCTCTTGCGCGCCGCAAGGTCCGCCGTCTCCGCGTCAACGTAAAGACCAGCGTCTTTGACCGTCTGGACATACGAATCGCGCACCTTGGGCAAAGATATCGCCCCCAACGTACGCTGCTGGGCACGCCGCAAAAACGTAACGCTCGGCTCTTCGAGCAGATCGTCAACCATACTGGGCAAGCCGGCGAACGCCAGCGCAAGACCGCGCTGGTCGCTATCGGGCAAGCCCGTGGCATCCTGGTCTCCGAGCACCTGCTGATAGAGAACAGCAAGAGCCGCCAGTTCCTCGATAGACGCCGATTGCGCCTCGTCAATCGCAAACAGTATGCCCTTGCCTGGACCGAGCCTCTTGAGGCGCGCGTTGACCAGCCCTCGCAACGTCTCGCCCTTTGCCCGCGCCGCCTCGACCGACATCCGGCCAAACGACGGACCGAACTCCATTGACGTCACAATGGGTTTATTCGAGCGAAGCGCGTCGGCCAAGCGGTCGCATAAGCCAAGCGAAGCGGAATCGGAGACAACCGCCCATCCGCGCTCATTGGCTAGACGTTGCAGCTCCCGTAGGAGAACCGTCTTGCCACAGCCGCGGTTTCCCGTAATGAGCATGAGTCTACCCGGCGCTCCGGCGCCGTTATCGAGCCCTTCCTCGAAATCTTCGATGACCGACTCGCGGCCGATGAGTATCGGAGGCCGCTTGCCAGCCGTAGGCTTAAAGGGATTTGGATTCATGTCGGCCTCCTCGGATTGGCAAACCCTGGCAATAGTTATACCAACTTATACTGAGTTATACCAATAGTATATGACAAAGGAGCTGCCCCTTTGTCATATGTGGCCGAAAAACTCGGCGTCTGCTGCTCGCCAGGGGCGGAAGGTGGCGGGATCGATCTTTACGTGCGCCGCGGCGGGCACGTCGTACCATTTGACCGTGTAACCGGCGCCGTGAGAGCAAAAGACCGAGTCGGGCGTGTTGGGCAGATCGGCCTCGGGCTCATAGGCGGCCGTCTCGATTACGCACTCGGCATCATGGCAAGCCGAATAGCCGGCGAACTCCAGGTACAGATGTCCGCGACCACTCGTGTAGGCAGCCACCTCCAGCGCGTAATCCTGCACCTCGGATGCCGGCACGCGACCCACAAGCTTCGCCCGGTCTCCCGCCATCGTCGGCGGCTCGTACTCGGCACCCATGCGCGTGGCATCCGAGAGCGCCCGACCCACGCACTCCCCCGGCACCTCGAGCTCAAAGCGATACCACGGCTCCAACAGCACCGCCGCGCCGGCCTCGCGCGCCTGCATCAAACCCTGGCGAATCGCGCGGTACGTGGCCTGGCGAAAATCGCCACCCTCCGTATGTTTGGCATGCGCACGGCCGCCCATGAGCGTAATGCGCACATCGGTGATGGGCGAGCCGGTCAGCACGCCCAGGTGATCGCGCTCCATGGCGTTGGTGAGTGCCAAACGCTGCCAGTTAAGATCGAGCTCGTCGGTCGAGGCCACGGTACCAAACTGCACGCCCGAGCCCGCCGGCAACGGCTCCAGACGTAGATGCACCTCGGCATAGTGGCGCAGTGGCTCAAAGTGGCCCACGCCCTCGACCGGCTGCGAAATAGTCTCCTTATAGAGGATGCCGCCGGGCTCAAACTCGACCGCAAGGCCAAAACGATCGGCCAGCACGCGCTGCACGACCTCGAGCTGCACGGCGCCCATCAACTGCAAATGAATCTGCTCAAGATGAGTGTTCCAGCTTACGCCGAGCATGGGATCTTCGTCCGCCAACTCAGTCAGCGCTTTGAACACCGCGTGGACATCGTGTTCGCCCGGAAGCACCGTATAGGTGAGGACCGGCGCAATGACGGGCGCATCGCACGCGGGTTCCGCGCCCAGGGCGTCCCCTGGGCGAACGTGCGCAAGGCCCGTCACGGCACAAATGCCGCCAGCAGCAACTTCTTGGGCAAGCTCATACTTCTCGCCGTTATAGATGCGTACCTGATCGACCTTCTGCTCCCATGCCTCGGCACCGGAACGTCCGTTAATCACCTGTTTGGCATGCAGCGTGCCGCCGGTCACTTTAACCCAAGCCAAGCGCTCGCCGCGGTCCCCGCGGCTGACGCGATAGACGCGGGCGGCAAACTCCGGGAGCCACGCCTGTTCGCGCATCAGCGCGCATATACCATCCAACAGCTCGTCCACACCTTGGTCCTTGAGCGCCGAGCCGGCAAAGCAGGGAAAGAGCTTGCGCTCAGCAACCATGCGCGACAGCGTTGCGACGGAAAGCTCACCCGCTTCAAGAAACTCCTCGAGCGCCGCCTCGTCCAACGCAGCAGCGTCCTCCTGAACGGCACCGCCCGCCAACAGTTCGTTGGCATCCAGACAGCCTTCGGAAAGACGCTGCCCAAGCTGTGCCAGCAAAACATCGCGGCCGGGATTCTCCAAATCGATCTTGTTGATAAAGATGAACGTCGGGATGTCATAGCGCGCAAGCAGGCGCCACAGGGTTTCGGTATGTCCCTGCACGCCATCGTTGACACCCACAACCAAAATCGCGTAGTCCAGCGCGCGCAACGTGCGCTCCGCCTCGGCAGAAAAATCGACATGCCCCGGCGCATCCACAAGCATGACGTGGGTATCGCCGTGGTCGAGCACGGCCTGCGACGAGAAGATCGTAATGCCGCGCTCACGCTCGATCGCGTTCGTGTCCAGATGCGAATCGCCATCGTCCACGCGGCCGCGCTTGCGAATGCGACCCGCGTTGAACAGCATGGCCTCGGCCAACGTGGTCTTGCCGGCATCGACATGCGCCAAGATTCCAACGACTGCCTGCTTCGACATGGCTCTCCTCTTATTACAAGCCCATCGCACACGGCAACGGGCGTCCTCGTTCCACACTGGATGATACAATTTACGGGCCGGCGGGCGAAGCGGGCCCTATCCCCCGACCGAGCTCATCGTCCCGCGTTGCCGCGCGGCGATTTTCGTAGGTTCGCGCCTTGCGAAAGCCGGCACCTCCCCTTTTTGTCTGCCCGGGTTCATCTGGGGCAGTAACAACGCGAGCCTCACAACAGCGAGGAGCCACCATGAAAGCATTGCTCAACGAGTTCAAGG
>CAVHBE010000098.1:415-5055 GCA_963634045.1 Methanobrevibacter smithii | reverse complement strand
CGACGCCCAACGAGCTCAAGGCTCGTGCGCAGCGCCTGATGGGCGAGGAGGAGACCGTCACCGCCGACGATGTACTCAACATCGATAACCTCGAGATTAACCTGGCCACCTACCAGGTGACGCTCGATGGCGAGCCCATCGACCTGACGCTGATGGAGTACTCGCTGCTGAGCTTTTTGGCGACGCACCCCAACCGCGCCTACAGCCGCGAGGTGCTGCTGCACCGCGTGTGGGGCTTTGAGTACTGCGGCGGCACGCGCACCGTCGACGTGCACATTCGACGCATCCGTTCCAAGGTGGGCCCGCAGATTGCGGCACACATCACCACCGTCCGCGGCGTGGGCTATCTGTTTAAGGACTAGCTTTTCACCACAAAGGGGACAGGCACCTTTGTGGTGGTATTGACGCAGGCCGGGTCCTTTTGGGTCTGCAGCAGAACTTAAGCCTTCCTAAAAGATTGCGTTCTCATACACGTTCGCCCGCATATTGGGGTACAACTCAACGTGAACAATGATGGCCCGCCACATGTTTGGCGGGCCTTTGGTTATTAGACGAAAGGATCGCAGCCATGAGCGAGAACGATTCCCAGCGTCCCCAGGATGCGGGCAACGCCGGCGAGACCCAGCAGCAGCCGCGTGTGCAGGTGGAGTCGACGCCTGCCAGTAGCAACATTCCCTACGTGCAGGCCTACGACACGCAGACCGGCAAGCCGCTGGGCGGTGCGCAGGTCGTGAACAAGCACACGGTGGTCAAGACCAAGACCAAAAAGCTGCCGATCTTTATTACGGCACTCGCCGGCTGCGCCTGCGGCGCCCTGCTGGTCATTGCGCTCATTATGAGCGGCACGCTCGATATCGGTGGCGGCAAGAATGCCGTGACGGCGGGTGCTTCGGGTTCGTCGACGCAAAAGATCACGATCGATTCCGAGGACACCACGCTGGCCGAGGCCGTTTCTGCCAAGGCATTGCCCTCCGTCGTTTCCATCACCGCCACTTCGAGCGGTAGCCAGAATGGCTCGCTTTCGCAGTCTGCTGACGAGTCGGATAGCTCGGGCAGCGTCGGTTCGGGCGTCGTGCTCGATACCGAGGGCCACATCCTCACCAACAACCACGTGGTCGATGGCTATGACCAGTACGTGGTGACCATGGATGACGGTACCACCTACGAGGCCGAGTTCGTGGGCAACGACGCTTCGAGCGACCTGGCCGTCATCAAGCTCAAGGACGCCGACGCCTCCAAGCTCACACCGATCGAGATCGGTGACTCCTCCAAGCTCAATGTGGGCGAGTGGGTTATGGCCATCGGTTCGCCGTTCGGCAACGAGCAGTCTGTTTCCACGGGCATTGTGTCGGCGCTGTATCGTTCCACGGCCATGAGCTCTACCAGCGGCAACACCATCTACGCCAACATGATCCAGACCGATGCCGCCATCAACCCGGGCAACTCCGGTGGCGCGCTCGTCAACGACAACGGCGAGCTGGTGGGCATCAACTCGCTCATCGAGAGCTACTCGGGCTCCAGCTCGGGCGTGGGCTTTGCTATTCCCGTTAACTACGCCAAGAACATTGCCGACCAGATCATCGGCGGCAAGACGCCGGTGCACCCGTACCTGGGAGCCACGCTTTCGAGCGTCAACGCGCTCAACGCTCGCACTAACAAGCTCAGCACCGATAGCGGCGCGTATGTGGCAAGCGTCGTCGAGGACGGTCCTGCCGCAAAGGCCGGCATCCAAGAGGGCGATGTCATTACCAAGCTGGGCGACGACGAGATCACGAGCGCCGATGGCCTGATCATCGCGCTGCGCAGCCACGAGGTGGGCGAGAAGGTCGAGATCACGCTCGTGCGCGGCAAGGAAGAGAAGAAGGTCACGGTCGAGCTGGGCTCCGACGAGGAGTTGCAGAACCAGCAACAGGACGACAGTGCGACCGACACCGGCAACGGCGGTATTACCGACGAGCAGTTGCGCCAGTACCTGGAGGAGCTGCTGGGCCAGCAGGGCCAGGGTCAGGGCTACGGCCAGGGTTACTAACGAGCCGTATCGCACATACCGAAGCCAGAGGGGCTGTCCCATCAACGCGGGACAGCCCCTCTCTACTTATTGATCCGTTGGGGACGGAGGAAAACGGGTCATTTAGAGCTGATAAGAGCATGGTTTGATCGCGCGATCCGCCCCGGTCTGGTGGCTGCCGATTCGGTGCGGTTCGAAAGGGCTATTCGGCCCCGTTGCGACCGGTGGTACTCTAGTATCCGTTTGAAATCGAGCGAAGGAGTGCCGCTATGGAGCAATCGAGCCTGTTTGGTGACGGCGTGGACATCGATACCGAAACGCCCGCGAGCGCGGATGCCGCCGCACCGACCGACGCCCATGCCCAGGCGGCAGCGCGCGCGGCCGAGCTGCGCCACGAACTCGACTACCACGCCTATCGCTACTACATGCTCGATGCACCCGAGATCACGGACGCCGCCTTCGACAAAATGCTCGTTGAGCTGCAGGAGATTGAGGCGATCTACCCCGACCTGGTGACGCCCGACAGCTATACCCAGCGCGTTGGCGGCTACGTGAGCGAGCAGTTTACGCCGGTCACGCACATGGCGCGCATGTATTCCATGGACGATGCCATGGATCTGGATGAGCTCGACGCATGGCTCCAGCGCACTGAGGATGCCCTCGGTGCCGGCAGCGTTACCTATACCTGCGAGCTTAAGATCGACGGCCTGGGCGTGGCGCTTACCTACCAAAACGGAACCTTCGTGCGCGCGGCCACGCGCGGCGACGGCACCACGGGTGAGGACGTGTCGCTCAACGTGCGAACCATCAAGGACGTGCCCATGCACCTGTCCGAGCCGGCGCTCGCTCACATGGGCGCCGACCGCGGGCGCACCATCGAGGTGCGCGGTGAGGTCTACATGCCTAAGGGCAGCTTTGTTCGCCTGAACGACGAGGCCGATGCCGAGGGCCGCGACCCCTTTGCCAACCCGCGCAACGCCGCCGCCGGCAGCCTGCGCCAAAAGGACCCCAAGGTCACGGCGCGCCGCGACCTTGCCACTTTTATCTATGCCATTGCCGATACCGACCCGCTGCACGTCCACAGCCAGCGCGAGTTCCTCGATTGGCTGCGCAGTGCCGGCTTTAGTGTCAACCCCAACGTGGCCCGTTGTGCCACGCCCGCCGAGGTCCACGAGTTCTGTGCCCAGGCGCTCGAGCACCGCGGCGGCCTGGACTACGACATCGACGGCGTGGTCGTAAAGGTGGACAGCTTTCAGCAGCAGCTCGACCTGGGCTTTACCGCCCGCGCGCCGCGCTGGGCCATTGCCTTTAAGTTTCCGCCCGAGGAAAAGCAGACCGTCCTGCGCGAAATTCGCATCCAGGTGGGCCGCACCGGTGTGCTCACGCCGGTCGCCGAGTTCGATCCGGTGACGGTTGCCGGCTCCACCATCGCGCGCGCCACGCTGCACAATATCGACGAGATCCGTCGCAAAAACGTGCGCGAGGGCGACACCATCATCGTGCACAAGGCAGGCGACGTAATCCCCGAGGTCGTGGGCCCGGTGCTCGATAAGCGCCCGGCCGATTCGGTCGACTGGCACATGCCCGAGGTCTGCCCCGTGTGCGGCAGCCCCGTTGTCCACGAGGATGGCGAGGTCGCCTACCGCTGCGTGTCCATCGACTGCCCCGCGCAGCTCAAGGAGCGCCTGCTCCACTGGGTGAGTCGCGGCTGCATGGACGTCGACGGCCTGGGCGACGAGATCGTCGACAAGATGATCGCCGCCGGGCTGATCCACGATGTCGCGGACTTCTACCAGCTCACGGTCGATGACATCGCCGGCCTGGACACGGGCCGCACCTATGCCAGCTCCAACAGCAAAAAGGGCGTCAAGAAGGGTGACCCCATTCCGGTAGGCCTCAAGACGGCCGAGAAAATTATCGCCGAGCTCAACAAGTCCAAGAGCCAGCCGCTCGGTCGCGTGCTGTTTGCCCTGGGCATCCGTCACGTGGGCAAGAGCGTGGGCGAGGTCATCGCCGAACGATTCCTGTCGATTGACAAGCTTATCTTGGCGAGCGAAGAGGATATTGCCGAGTGTGAGGGCATCGGTCCCAAGATTGCAGCGAGCGTCAAGCAGTTCCTGGCCGTGCCCGAAAACCTGGCCGTGCTGGAGCGTCTGCGCCAGGCGGGTCTGTCGCTCGAAGTCGACTTGGGTGTCGCCCATGCGCAGGCCGCGGCCGACGCTGGCGTGGCAGGCGAGCTCGCCGACGCGCAGCCGCTCGCGGGTCTGACCTTCGTGCTCACCGGCACGCTCGTCAACCGCACGCGCGACGAGGCGGGCGTGGCGCTCAAGGTGCTCGGCGCCAAGGTTTCGGGCAGTGTGTCAAAGAAGACGAGCTATCTGGTCGCCGGCCCCAAAGCGGGCTCCAAGCTCACCAAAGCCGAGCAGCTGGGCGTGCCCGTGTTGGATGAGGACGCACTCGAGCAGATTCTTGCGACCGGTGAGGTGCCCCAGGCTTAGTGCATCAATAGTCAAATTGAAGAACCGCCCGGAAGCCCGATGCCTTCCGGGCGGTTCTTACTTTGCTGGGGCAATCGGCGCCGTGATCTGTGTCGCGTAGGTTGTGGGGTCGTCGCTGATGATGTCGTCGATGA
>CAVHBE010000098.1:0-354 GCA_963634045.1 Methanobrevibacter smithii | reverse complement strand
GTTTGTCAAAAGCTCCGCGGCGGTTGAGTACGGTAAATGCGACAACACAGATGACTGCCGACAAAATCGATCCGCACGGCGAAGCGATGCCCATGGGAAACAGCGTGTCGGAATAGGCGTTCGACAGCAGCCACGCGCCCGGCACGCGAATGAGCGCCACGGCCAGCACGTTGTGCGCAAAGCCGATGTAGCTCTTGCCGTATGCAGCGAAAAAGCCGCTAAAGCAAATGTGGATGCCGGCAAAGATTGCGTCGAAAATATAACTGTGCATATAGCCGGTGCCGGCCGCGACCACCGCGGGGTCCTTGGCAAAAAAGCCAATAAACGCCGGCGCCACCAGCCACATCAGCACTG
>CAVHBE010000097.1:2368-3955 GCA_963634045.1 Methanobrevibacter smithii | reverse complement strand
GCCGTCGACGCTCTGCTCGAGAAGCCGATGGGCGAGGAGACCGTTTCCTCCGAGCTCACCGAGATGATTCACATCATGGGCGAGAACATGAAGATCTCCCGCTTCGCTGCCCGCAAGGCCGAGAACGGCGCGCTCGCTTCTTACATCCACATGGGTGGTAAGATCGGCGTCCTCGTCGAGTTCGCCTTCGAGAAGGCCGAGACCGCTCAGGCTGAGTCCTTCAAGACCTTCGCTCACGACGTTGCCCTTCAGGTTGCCGCCGTCGCCCCGATCTGCGCTACCCGTGATCAGGTTCCGGCCGAGACCGTCGAGCACGAGAAGCAGATCTACATGGCTCAGGCTGCCGAGTCCGGCAAGCCCGAGGCTATCCAGGAGAAGATGGCTGTCGGCCGTCTGGAGAAGTTCTACAAGCAGTCCGTGCTCACCGAGCAGGAGTTCATCAAGGACAGCTCCCTCACCATCAAGAAGTACGCTGAGCAGGTCTCCAAGGAGCTTGGCGACACCATTACCGTCGTTGCCTTTGACCGTCTGGTCCGTGGCGAGTAAATAAGCTCTTGTAGCTGGTAATGAGCAGGCTGTGGGTTTTACTCACAGCCTGCTTTTTCATGGCTCTCATCAGAGCATTTGATATCATATTGAGAGTCTAATTAAAGGAGGATCGCTTTGTCCGACATCCGATATAAACGCGTGCTTCTTAAGCTTTCCGGCGAAGCACTGATGGGCGACGGCCAATATGGCATCGACCCCAAGGTTACCGACCATCTTGCCAAGCAGGTCAAGGAACCGCTCGCCGTTGGCCATGAGGTCGGCGTCGTTGTCGGCGGCGGCAATATTTTCCGCGGCATGGCCGGCGCTGCCGGTGGCATGGAGCGTGCTCAGGCCGACTACATGGGCATGCTGGCAACCGTTATGAACGCGCTCGCCCTGCAGGATGCCTTCGAGCATAACGATGTTCCCTGCCGCGTGATGAGCGCTATCCAGATGAACGAGATCTGCGAGCCCTATATTCGCCGTCGCGCCATCAACCACCTTTCCAAGGGCAACGTCGTTATTTTTGCCGCCGGTTCGGGCAATCCGTACTTTACGACCGACACCGCCGCGGCTCTTCGTGCGTGCGAGATCGGCGCCGAGATTCTGATTAAAGCCACCAAGGTTGACGGCATCTACGATAAGGATCCCGTCAAGTGCGCTGATGCCGTCCGTTTTGACAAGATTACCTATCACGAGGTTCTCGTCCGCGGTCTGCAGGTTATGGATTCCACGGCTACGGCACTGTGCCAGGACAACCGTATGCCGATTTTGGTCCTCAACATCGATGGCGAGGACACCGTCAAGCGCGCGCTTTCGGGTGAGCCCGTCGGCACGCTCGTCTATCAGGAGGATTAAGCATGGCAGAGAACATCACCGCCCATATGGACAAGTCGCTCGAGTCCCTCAAGCATAACTTCTCCAAGGTCCGTACCGGCCGCGCCAATGCCAACATTCTGTCCGACATCACCGTCGATTATTACGGTGTTCCCACGCCGGTCACGCAGGTTGCCGCCGTCAAGACCCCCGAGGCCCACATGCTGCTCATCGAGCCGTGGG
>CAVHBE010000097.1:0-2358 GCA_963634045.1 Methanobrevibacter smithii | reverse complement strand
CTCATCAATGCTATCGTCAAGGCCATCGGCGCTTCCGATCTGGGTATTACCCCCAACTTCGATGGCACCGTCGTTCGTCTTCCGTTCCCGGCTCCCACTGAGGAGCGCCGTCGCGAGCTCGTCAAGGAGTGCCGCGAGTACGCCGAGCAGGCCAAGGTGTCTATCCGTAACATCCGTCGCGACTTCAACAACAAGCTCGAGCGCGATGAGGAGCTCACCGAGGACGATGTCCGTCGCGAGCAGGCCAAGGTCCAGAAGCACACTGATGAGTATGTCGCCAAGGTCGAGGAGCTTCTGAAGGAAAAAGAAGCCGAGGTCATGGAGATCTAAGGTGCAATACGACGAGCATAAACTGGTCGAGTACTTTGCCGACGCCCCTGCGGGCGTCGGTTTTTCCGACCTTGACCTCAGTAACATTCCGCACCATATTTCGTGCATCATGGACGGCAACGGTCGTTGGGCCACGTCGCGCGGTCTTGCGCGCACCGAGGGCCACAAGGCGGGTATCGTCTCCCTTCGCGAGATTATTACCGCCTGCGTGCGTCTGGGCGTCGACGTGCTTTCGGCCTATGCGTTTTCTACCGAAAACTGGAACCGTCCGCAGCATGAGGTCAACGTCTTGATGCATCTGTTTGCCAAGACGTTCATCGACGAGCTGCCGCTTCTGAAGCGCGAAAATGTGCGCGTTGTCTTTTTGGGTGACATTTCCGCGCTGCCCAAGAAGACCCGCGACGTTTTTGAACGCGGTCTTGCCGAGTGCGCCGATCACACCGGTATGACGCTGGCGCTTGCCGTCAACTACGGCGCGCGTGCCGAGATTACCCGCGCTGTCCGTCAAATCGTACTCGACACTGCCGCCGGTAAGATCGATCCTGCCGCAATTGATGACGACATGGTGGCTTCCCACCTCTATACCGCCGGTCTTCCCGATCCTGAGCTTGTGATTCGCACCTCTGGTGAGCTGCGCCTTTCGAACTATCTGCTGTGGCAGGTGGCTTATTCCGAGTTCTACGTCACCGATACCTATTGGCCTGACTTTGATCGTTGGGGCCTTGTCGACGCCATTTTGGCCTATCAGGGCCGTGACCGTAGGTTTGGTGGACTGAGCAAGACCGAGGAGGCTTAATCGTGTCCGATCGTCCCAAGGCATCTGCTCCCAAGACGCCTGCGCGTAAAGCTGCCACTGCGGGAGCGCCTGCAGCGAAGAGCGGCACCGGTTCGTGGCTGGCGGGCTTTATTACCCGTGCCGCCGCTGGTATCGTCTACGCCGTTGTCTTTATCCTGTGCCTGGTTTTGGGTATCGTGCCCACTGCCATCTTTGTTTCCGTCATGAGCGGTCTGTGCTGCTATGAGTTTTTCCGTATGACGAGGCTCGATGGCAAGATGGCTAACGAGCGCATGGGTATCGCTGCCGCCGTACTCTTTCCGCTGTCGGCGTTGGGCGATTCGATGTTGCTGAATGCCCTGCTTTTCGCCCTGATGCTCGCTGTGGGCATTTGGTATGTCTGGTCGCCGCGTACCCGCATCTCTGATGTGGCCGTGACGCTCATGGGTCCCATCTACACTGGCTTTATGCTGTCGGCTATCGTGCTGCTGCGCGATGCCGTGCCCGGTTTTGCCGGCGCCCTGCTTTCGGTGGGCGTTTGCGCGTCCCTTTGGGTCTCCGATTCGTTTGCCTACATCGTGGGTAGCCGTATCGGCAAACACAAGATGGTTCCCAAGATCTCTCCTAAAAAGAGCTGGGAGGGGTTTGTCGGCGGCATCCTGGGCTCGGTTTTGATTTGGCTCATCCTGTGGGCGACGCACTTCTACAAGCTCAGCCTGCCCTATGCGCTGCTGTGCGGCGTGGTCGTGTCCATTTTGGGCGTTATCGGCGATCTTATCGAGTCGCGCATCAAGCGTGGCGTGGGCGTCAAGGATTCCGGCAACCTTATCCCGGGCCATGGCGGCATGCTCGACCGTAGCGACTCGCTTATCTTTGGCTGCATTACCGCGCAGCTGCTTTTGATGATCGGAGGCGTGCTGTAATGTCCTTCCAGACGACGTATGGCCCCGATGGACGCCTTCGCGTTGCCATCCTGGGTTGCACGGGCTCTATCGGCACTCAGGCACTCGATGTGTGCCGTCAGCATGCCGATCGCCTGCAGGTGACGGCGCTGTCCGTTAACTCCAGTACCTCCGAGCTCGTTGCCGCTGCCCGCGAGTTCTCGGTTCCAGCGGTTGCCGTGGCCGATGTCGCTCATGGCGATGACGCCGTGCTGCAGGAGTTGCCCGAGGGAACGAAGCTCGGCGTTGGCGCGCAGGCGGTTTGCGAGCTCGCGCGTCGCGACGATGTCGACTGCGTGCTCGTCGCTATTG
>CAVHBE010000096.1:2378-11927 GCA_963634045.1 Methanobrevibacter smithii | reverse complement strand
TCTCCAACGGCACGCGCGCCGACCGCCCCGAGGTGCACGACGCGCTCATGATGGTCGACGACAACATCCTCAAGCTCGATACCGTCGATCCGGCGTTTATCCAGCTGCTCGATCAACCCGTTGGCCCCTACGATGTAGAGCACCAGATCGAGACGTTCGCGAGCTTTAACGGTCATGTCATTATCCAGACGATCTTTTTGACCGGCAAGTATCAGGGCAAGCTCATCGACAACACCGGCGAGGAATACGTTGCCCTCTGGCTCGCGGCGCTCGAGCGCATTCGTCCGCAGGAGGCGACCATCTACACGGTGGCGCGCGAAACACCGGTCGCCGGCCTTGCCAAAGCAGCACCCGAGGTGCTCGACACGATTGCCGCACGTGTGCGCGCCCTCGGCATCCCCTGCCAGGTGAGCTACTAGCAAAACCACGCAGCAGCTAGTGCCCGCCATCCCGCTCCATCAGTTGCGGTGATATAGTTCCTATTTGTGCTGTTAAACCGCTTAAATCGGAACTATATCACCGCAACTTTTATGGACGCGTGGGTGGGCTATACTAGCTGCGGATGAAAGGAAGTTAGCCATGTATGACAAAGGACCCGTACCCGGCCGCAACGACGCCTGCTGGTGCGGCAGCGGTAAGAAATACAAGAAATGCCATAGCACCTTCGATGAGCGCCTCGAGCGCCTGTGGGAAGAGGGCTGGGAGGTTCTGCCTCGCACGCTCTACAAGACGCCCGCCGATATCGAGGGCATCAAGCGCTCGGCCGCCATCAACGTGGGCGTGCTCGACTACGTGGGCGAGCACATCGCCGCGGGCATGACCACCAACCAGATCGACCAGATGATCTACGACTACACCGTCGAGCACGGTGGTACGCCGGCCGACCTCAACTACGAAGGCTACCCCAAGAGCGTATGCACCTCGATCAACGATGTGGTCTGTCACGGTATCCCCTGCGATACGGACGTGCTGCACGAGGGCGATATCATCAACGTGGACTGCTCCACGATTCTTGACGGCTACTTTAGCGACTCGAGCCGCATGTTCTGCATCGGTGAGGTCTCTGCCGAGCGCCAGCGTCTTGTCGAGGTCACCCGTGCCAGCGTGGAGGCGGGCCTGGCGGCCGTCAAGCCATGGCTGCCGCTGTCCGTTATGGCCGAGGCCGTACAAAAGACGGTCGAGGACGCCGGCTTTAGCGTGGTGCGCGAGTACGGCGGGCACGGCATTGGCAAAGAGTTCCACGAGGACCCATTTGTGGGCTTTACCACCGAGGCGCCCGATGTGGACACCATCATGGCTCCGGGCATGGTCTTTACCATCGAGCCCATGGTCAACGCCGGAGCGCCCGACATCAAGATTAGCAAGGGTGACGGTTGGTGCGTGCGCACCAAGGACGGCAGCGACTCGGCCCAGTGCGAGGTACAGCTCGTGGTGACCGAGGACGGTTACGAACTGCTCAGCTGGTAGCTGTGCGGACGCCGGGCGCACATGGACTTACAACCGTCCATGAGCGCCCGGCGTTTTAATTGAGCGTTTTGCCTGATAAAACCTGCCAAAATAAACCTGTCCCTTTTTGGCAGGTCGAGCGGAGAGGACTGCTTGTGAACATCCTGGTTTTGTTGCCCGTCAACGACCGCCATCGCGCAATTCTTGAGTCGAGCGCTCCGGGCGAGGACTTTATCTACACGAGCGCCGATGCCGTCACGCGTGAGCAGGTCGCCGACGCCGACGTGATCTTGGGCAACATAGACCCTAGCATGCTCACGGCATGCGAGCATCTCCAGCTGTTGCAATTGCAGACCGCCGGCTATGACGACTACCTTGCCGCCGGCACCGTACCGGCCGACGCTAAGCTTTCCTGCTCGGTAGGCGCCTACGGTCAGGCCGTAAGCGAGCACATGTTTGCCATGGTGCTGTCTATGATGAAGCGCCTGCCCGGTTATCGCGACTTGCAGCGCGAGCATCGCTGGGAGGATTTGGGCCCGGTCACCTCGCTCAAAAACGCCAACGTGCTGGTGCTGGGCGCGGGCGATATCGGCGGCCACTTCGCCACGCTCTGCCGCAGCATGGGTGCGCACGTCCGCGGCATCAAGCGCCACCCGCTCGTCTACCCCATTGTGTTTGAGGACATGGACGGCATGGATGCCCTGTCTGAGCGCTTGGCCGAAGCCGACGTCGTCGCATCCTTTATGCCGAGCACACCCGAGACCCGCGGCCTGGCAAACGCCGAGTTCTTCGCCGCGATGAAACCGGGCGCCTTCTTTGCCAACGGCGGCCGCGGCGATCTTGTGGTTGCCGACGACTTGGTTGCCGCTCTGGAGTCGGGACGTCTCGCCG
This sequence comes from Methanobrevibacter smithii, assembly GCA_963634045.1. GTDB lineage: Bacteria > Actinomycetota > Coriobacteriia > Coriobacteriales > Coriobacteriaceae > Collinsella. The sequence continues at coordinate 9,590 of CAVHBE010000096.1, read as the reverse complement.
GCGCCGCGGTCGACGTCACCGACCCCGAGCCGCTACCCGAGACAAGCCCACTGTGGGATGCGCCTAACATGCTCATCACGCCGCACGTCTCCGGCTGGTTCCACCTAGCCGCCACGCTCAATAACGTGGTCGACATCGCCGCGGAGAATCTGCGTCATCTGCAGGCCGGCGAGACCCTTCGCTGCTGGATCGAACATTAGGGTTCCGCCGTTCTAACGAACGGCGGACCACTCGACGCTGCGACCCCGTCTGGACGGCAATCTGCCTTTCAATCGTCAGGCATGGCCAGAAGGCCAATGCCCTCCTCTTTCAAGGCACCTTGCTCGCCCAGACGGGCTCTCGCTGACTTTTGTTCAACCTATAGGGACTGGCTGGCGCGGCCCTGCCTGGGGACATTCGCTGACTTTTGTTCGACCTGTGGGGTCTTCAAATTGTTAGAGCGTTGCTAAGTAATTCTTTGCGTCTTCTACGCTCATTGCGGCGACTGGTGCGTGTGAGCAGAGCTTGGCATCGTTGGTGACCAGAAGGTCTGTCTTTGCGCGCATCGCTGCCGCGATGATTAAATCGTCTTCGTAATCGCTATGGAGCTCACGCTGCTTACTCGCCATCCATATGTCGCTCAGGTCGCAGGGCACGGGCGTAGCAAGTTGCGACAACACATCAAGACAATCCCATGCGAGTGATGTCGCCGCCGAAGCGGCATCTTGAGACAGCGAACCGTGCTCTCGCCGATACCACGCCTTATGTTCACTCGAAATCAAATAGAACAGGTCTTTGGACGATGTCGCCGCATACATCAGCTCAGCCTGAGCCGTACACGCATCACGCAAAAACTCAATTGCCGCCGAACGACCGCGTCGTGAAGGGATGAAATAATCAAGCCAGACGTTGGTGTCAACCAAGATGCGCTTAGGATTCTCACTCATAGAGCCAGCTCATCTCCTCGCCATAGCGATCAGCATAGGCGTTCCGTTTGAGCTCTTCGTCGTCCGATGGCTGAGCCTTGACCATATCGATTCCTGACTCACGGCAAGCGGCAGCGAACAGCTTCGACCCCTGATCCATGAGCTCGAGCTTACGTTTGGCGGCCTTTTCGCGCTCGCGCTGTTCCGCCCGGGCACGACTGGGCAGCAGGATATCCTCGAGCGCACCGGGGCGATCGGCCAGCGACGTTGCAAGCTGCCAGAGCGCTCGCACCGCTTGGCTCGGCGTCATACCGGCCCTGGAGAGAGCGGCGTCCCCACTCCTTTTGAGATCGGCATCGAGACGCACGTTGATCTGAGCGGCTGTTGTGGTCATGACCCCTCCTTAATACTTTAAAATTATCATAAAACTCTATGGTAGATACGTAAAGCATGTATAGTATTTATTAGCATTAGCCGTACTCTGTACACAAAAAACCGCCGAGGCACGCTGCACCTCGGCGGCCACGTACCACCAATCTAGTTCGGTTTCACCCTTTGCATTCGCCCAGATAAAACCTGCCAAAATGAACCTGTCCCTTTTTGGCAGGTTTTAGAGTTCCACGCTTTCGGCTCCGTTGATGGTTAGGTCGCGCTCGTAGAAGGCGGTGAGGGCACGGATGGCGTACATCACGTCGCGTACGCCGCCGGTCTCGTAGCTTGAGTGCATGGCCAGCTGCGGCAGGCCCACGTCCACGGCGTGCATGCTCGCCTGCATGTTCGACAGGTTACCGAGCGTGGAGCCACCCGCCATATCGCTCTTGTTGGCGAAGGCCTGCGTGGGCACGTCGGCGTCATCGCAGATGGCCTGGAACACCGCGCGGCTAAAGGCATCGGTGCAGTAGTGCTGGTTGGCGGCTTCCTTGATGACGATGCCGCCGTTGAGTACAACCTGATTGCGGGCATCGCACTTCTCGGCGTGGTTGGGGTGCACGGCATGTGCATTGTCGCAGCTTACAAGCATCGAGGCGGCAAGGGCGCGATGGTACGACTCGTCGTCAAAGCCCAGCGATCCGTTAATGCGGCGCAGCGCGTCGGCCAAGAACGTCGACATGGCGCCCTGCTTGGTCTCGGAGCCAACCTCCTCATTATCAAAGCAGCAGAAGACCGAGACGTCGTGCGCGTTCTCGGCGCCCAAAAATGCCTGTAGCGAGGTATAGGCGCAGGCCAGGTCGTCAAGCTTGGGCGTCGAGATAAACTCGTCGGCCCAGCCCCAGATGCGTGCATCCTGACGATTGACCAGGAACAGGTCGCGACCCAGGATCTGCTCGGGCTCAACATCCAGCTCTTCGGCGATCAGGGCATCAAAGTCACTCTGCTTGAGTTCGCCGGCGCTGATGAGCGGGCACAGGTCGACGGCTCGGTTGGGAGCAAAGCCCTCGTTAACGCCACGGTTCATGTGGATGGCAAGGCTCGGGATAATAGCGACCTCGCGCTCGGTGGCAAGCAGACGGCTCTCAATACGGTCGCCCTCGCGCACCAGCACGCGGCCCGCGAGCGCCAGCGGGCGATCGAACCAGGTGTAGTCAATCATGCCGCCGTAGGCCTCGGTGTTCAGACGCAGCGTCTCGCCCGCGCCGTCGAGCTCGGGCACGGCCTTAACCTTAAACGTCGGCGAGTCGCTGTGCGACGCCGTCAGCTGAAAATGATAGTCGCCGGCAACGCCGTCCTCGCCCCACGTCGCGGCCAGGTCCTCGCCCACCTTAAAGGCGATGACACTCGAGGTATTGCGCTGCGTGTAATAACGCCCGCCCGGCTCGATATCCCATGCCGCGTTCTCGGGCAGGTAGGTAAAGCCCGCCTCGTCGAGCTCGGCCATAATGGTCGCCGCCGTATGGAACATGCTGGGGCATGCCTCGATAAAGTCGATAAGGTCGTTGGCAGCCTCGATATCGTCGGCAGTCACGTGCACGCGCTCGGGCGTTTCCTGATCCGTCATGCTCTCCCCTTTCGCTGGGTTGATGGTCCCCTCCAGCATACCCCGCCGCGCCAGCGCCGTGCCTTTCATTCCATGTTTAATCCCACGCCGCTCGCCAAGTTGAGCCATCATGCCCGTGCTCCCTTTGCGACAATTACGCTAACAGGACGAGAGGAGCCGTCATGAAGCCACGTAACATTGCCATCGCCTGCGGTGTCGCGGGAGTCGCCGTCGGCCTTGCCGCTGCCGCCGGCATCGTTTACCGCAAGCAAATCAAGTCCGCCGCGTCGCTCAAACGCTTGACCGGCTACGCGGATGGCTATGACCTGTACGCAATCGACATCGCTTACGACTACGACCTCGACCGCATCATCGCCGCCGGCGTGCACGACGACCAGGCCTACATCGATGCCGTGGTGGCGCAGGTGCTGCCCGGCGTGCCGGCACATGTCCAGGCGCCCCAGTTTGCCTGCAGCGCTTTTGTCGCCGTAGATGCCGAAGGCCGCGTGCGCACCGGTCGCAATTACGACTTTAAGGACGACACCTCGGCGCTGCTGGTGCGCAATCACCCGCGCGACGGCTATGCCTCCATCGGCTTTGCGGCCCTTAACAACCTGGGCGATAACACACCGCTTGACTCCGCCGCCGGACGTGCCGCCGCACTCATGGGCCCGTTTGCCCAGCTCGAAGGTGTTAACGAACGCGGCGTGTCCATTGCCGTACTCACCCTGGATTCCAAACCCTGTGACCAGGACACGCAGCGCCCCGTCATTAATACCTCGCTCGCCATCCGCCTGGTGCTCGACCGTGCCGCCACCACGCAAGAAGCTGTCGCCCTGCTTTCCGCCTACGACATGCACGCCATGGCCGGACGCGATTACCACTTCTTTATCAACGACGCCTCCGGTGACGCGCGCGTAGTAGAGTGGGATCCGCGCGATCCGGACCGCGCCTTCAAAGCGACTCCTGTACGCCAGGTTACGAACTTCTATGCCTGCTATGGCGACGAAGTGCTGCCCAACCAAAAGAATGGCGAGCTGGGCCATGGTAAAGAGCGCGCCGTCGCAATCGCCGATGTCCTTGACGCCCATGTCGGTGCCCAGGACGAGGCAGTCGCTTGGAAGGCCCTACGCGCCGCAGCGCAAGAGCCCAATCCGGAAGACATCACCAGCAATACGCAATGGTCGGTCGTCTTTGACAACACCGAGCCCGCTGCCGCCATCACGCTGCGCCGCCACTGGGGCGACGTCGATGCCTTCGCGCTGTAAGGCGCTGGCACCGTCGTCCTTACGCTCGCCTGACGTTGCTTACATTTCCATACGCTTGAGCTAACACGTTTTACCCCCGCATCAACAGTGTGCGGGGGTAAACTTATGCGCATGTTATAACTTGCCCGGAAGGATTCACCATGCTTAGGATCGGTCTTCTTACTAGTGGCGGCGACTGCCAGGCGCTCAACGCCACCATGCGCGGCATTGTCAAAACGCTTATGACCAATAGCAAAGAGCCTATCGAGATTTATGGCTTTGAGGACGGATATCAGGGCCTTATCTACAGCAGGTTCCGTGTCATGACGCCCGCCGATTTTAGCGGTATCCTCACCCGCGGCGGCACCATCCTGGGCACGAGCCGCACACCGTTCAAGCGTCTGGATACCCCCGAGGCCGATGGTGTCGAGAAGGTGCCGGCGATGGTCCACACCTATCATAAGCTGCAGCTCGACTGCCTGTTTATGCTGGGCGGTAACGGCTCCACCAAGACCGCCAACCGCCTGCGCGAAGAGGGCCTAAACGTTATCGCGCTGCCCAAGACCATCGATAACGACACCTGGGGCACCGAGCTGACGTTTGGCTTTACGAGCGCCATCGACGTCGCCACCAAGTGCATCGACGACATTCACACCACCGCTTCGAGCCACGGCCGCGTGTTCGTTATCGAGATCATGGGCCACAAGGTCGGCTGGATTCCGCTGTACGCCGGCGTCGCGGGCGGCGCGGACGTCATCCTGATTCCCGAGATCCCCTACGACATGGACAACGTCATCAAGACCATCGAACATCGCATGGAGACCGGCAGCCGTTTTACCATCGTGGCCGTCGCCGAGGGCGCTATCTCCAAGGAGGACGCGGCGCTGTCCAAGAAGGAGTACAAGAAAAAGCTCGCCGAGCGCACGAGTCCGTCGATTGTCTACGACATCGCCAAGGAGATCGAAGCCAAGACTGGTCGCGAGACCCGCGTCGCCATCCCCGGCCACACGCAGCGCGGCGGCCAGCCCGACGCCCAGGACCGCATCTTTGCGACCCAGTGCGGCGTCGAGGCAGCGCTCGGCTGCCTGCGCGGCGAGTTTGGCTACATGATTGCCCTGCGTGACGGCAAGATGTGCCACATGCCGCTCGAGGAGGTCGCCGGCAAGCTCAAGTATGTCGATCCCCAGAGCGATCTGGTGCGCGAGGCCAAGGCGTTGGGCATCAGCTTCGGCGACGAATAGCCTCGGCCGAAACTGCTCTCATCGGAGACCCCAGGGCTTACCTCCCAAATCGTCCTCGGACATGTCAGGATCCCGCCGTGCGCTTCGCGCGGCGGGATCCTTCCGTCCTGCGGAAAGATTTGGGAGGTAAGCCCTAGGGCCTCCTGCGGTGACTGGGGAGGCCGAGACTATTCGTCTTCTTGCTGCGGGTGCCTGGTCTGAAATTAAGTTGCGGTGAAATAGTTCCCGCTTAGCCCGCAAATGGTTGAATCTAGGAACTATTCCACCGCAACTTACTGAATGGGGGGCTCTTGGCCGCTACTTGCACTGACATTTGTCCTGAAATGGCTGGTCGTTAGGGGTTGCTACCGGTAGTTGCGGTAGGGTTGGAGCAGATTCTAACTAGAAATGGTGGTCGCTACCGGTTGTTCTCGGCATACTCGGCTCATTCGATTCGACCATCAAACGAAAGGAACCACCATGGATCTTGCGATGGCGCAGCGCCTCGTCGATCGCCGCAAAGCTGCCGGGCTTTCTCAGGAGGCGCTTGCCGCCCAGCTGGGTGTGAGTCGTCAGGCTGTCAGTAAATGGGAACGCAGCGAGTCCTCACCCGATACCGATAACCTCATTGCGCTCGCCGCGCTGTATGGTGTGTCGCTGGATGAGTTGTTGTATGGGGAAGCGGCTAGTGATGCCGATGGCTCAGAGGACGGCAGCACCGAAACGGTGGATGAGGCTAAAGAGGCCGAAGATTCTGCCGAGCACGCCGATTGTGGCGACAAACCGCTTGTCGATATTTCCCTCGCGCGCGGCATCCACGTCATTGATCCCAATAAAGGCGAGGAAGTCCATGTTGGCTGGAACGGCATCCATGTGACCAACGAGCGCAAGGGCGAAGAGGTGCATGTGGGGCCGGACGGCGTGCATGTTGATACGCTTGAGGACGATGGACATAGCGTGCATACCGATGACGACGGCACCGTCACCATCGACGGCGAGACGTTCTCCAGCTGGAAGGAAGCACACGACAAGCTCGACCATCATGGCAAGCATTTCCACACCAAGGTCGGGCGTACATGGAACAAATTCCCCTTCCCCGCGCTTGTCGCCCTCGCCTATCTGGTGCTCGGCATTGTCTACGGCACATGGGCTGCGGGACTCTTCCTCGTCTTTTTGATTCCCGTCTACTACGCATTTGGCGACTTTATCGACCAACGCCACTTATCTAAGCTGATCGATGTCGTCTATTCAGTCAGTGCCGAGGCATGGTTCCTCTGCATGTGGCTCTGCCTGGAACAACCCCATCCCGCCTGGGTAATCCTCATCACCATCCCGGTCGTAAAAGCACTCATGCGCTGGTGCCGCAAACAATGGAAGCATCGCGAGCGAGCCTAAACCATCCCAGCCCGACAGCAGCACCCAACTAGTACTCCCCCGCCCATCCCCCCTAAGTTGCGGTGATATAGCTCCGGTCTTAGCCTTGAGTAGTCGAGTTTAGGAACTATTCCACCGCAACTTACGAATGGTCGGAGCGGCTACAGCACAAGCGTCGGCGTTCGTTTGATGGTCCGCCACGAAAAGGGCCTATCTACTACGTTTAACTCGATGGGGCCAACCATGACCGCCTTTTTCGAAAATCGACAGGCCTTCTACCTGCGGTTTTATTTTTCGTTTTCCCGGCATGGTTGAGGGTATCCAATTAAACGTAGTAGATAGGCCCGTTTTGTGGCATACGACCCATTCAAGCCCAATCTCGAAGGCTAAAGAGAGCCTCTCATCCGCACCTGCGAGCGAAAACCAAATAGAATGAAAGGCAAATGGAAAGCCCGTTTGACGAGCGGAGAACATATGCGCGACGTAACCGA
>CAVHBE010000096.1:0-2368 GCA_963634045.1 Methanobrevibacter smithii | reverse complement strand
GAAAGCGACTGGAAGCTGTTAAGAAAATGCTTCCTCAATGGCAAGAACGTTATATGGAAAAGCTCATCGGCCAGTACGTTGAGATGCTGAACGGCGACAGCGAAGCGTCCAGTAGATTTTGGGCACTAGAAGAGCGCCTCAATAGAGACAAGCTGTCCTCAGGCGTAATTGCAAACGACATTCGCCGCAGCACAATGCACCGCGAGATAGCCAATTTGCTTATCGACAGCGTGATCACCCTTGACGACCTTGACGGTTTTACCGAAGACATTAAGAGCTATGCGCAACACTGGATTGGCCAGTAAGAGCACTGAACGACAGACATCCCCAGCAAAACGGGGCAAACGCTGGGCCACCTAATGGTTGTCCGGCGTTTGCCCAGATAAAACCTGCCAAAATAAACCTGTCCCTTTTTGGCAGGTTACTCGGCGCTCTTGAGGGCGCCGACCATGTCGATCTTGTTGAGCGTTCGATTGGTGGCAAGGTTGACGATAAACGTAAAGGCAAAGGCCAGCAACACGGATAGCACGTAGCTCAGCGGCTCGACCTCAACATCAAAATACAGCGACGGCATCTGCAGGATGTACGTAAAACTCTCGGCCAGCAAGCCGCCTAGCGGTACGCCCAGTGCGGCGCCAATCGCCGTGAGGATCAACGTCTCCTTGTTGACGTAGTGGTGCACCTCGCCGCGACGGAAGCCCAACACCTTAATGGTCGCCAGCTCGCGCTCGCGCTCGGAGATATTCGTGTTGGACAGCGTAAACACCACCACAAACGACAGGCACGCCGCCATAAAGGTCACGAGCACCACGACCGAATTGATAATCGTAAAGTTCGCCTCATAGTTTTCCCAATGCTCGGCCGTACTCGAAATCGTAAGCCAACCGTCACTCTTAAGATTCTTGCTAAACGCAATCTGGTCGGCCGACGAACCCTTGAGCAGTGCAAAGATGCCGTTAAGACGCGCGCTTCGGCCGAACGTGCGCTCATAGGTGCCCTGCGTCATGTAAAGCGTGTTGCCCAGATAGTTAAGCGAAATGTCGCTGACTTTGACCTTGGCAACATTGAGCGACGAATCCTGGACGTGAGCCGTATCGCCCGGCTGAATCCCCAGCACCAGCTGTGAACTTTTGCTCAGATACACGTCTCCGTCACGCAAAGGCAGCGGTTCTTTGGACTCATCCTCCAGACGCACGTAATCGCCCAAGTCACTCGTGCGGTCATCGGGCACCACGATCAGCTGCACAGTCTCGCTCTTGCCGCCAAATGTAAAGGTGACGTTGTCGGTCATAATCGGCAGCGTCGAAGTCACGGTCACGTTGGAATCATTGGACGCGCTGCGCCCATCCAATGCCGCGCACGTCTGTGAAAAATCGTCGGGATTGGCGACCGCCAGCAGATCGTAGCGCGTGACGTGGCCGTACTGCTTGGGCGACAGCGCGACCGACGTATCACGAATGCCCATGCCGCAAATTACAAGCGCTGTGCAGCCCGCGATGCCAAAGATGGTCATAAAGGCGCGCTTTTTGTAGCGGAACAGGTTACGCGCCGCCACCTTGTTCAAAAAGCCCATGCGACGCCAGATAAAGCCGATGCGCTCAAGCAAGATGCGCGAGCCGGCACGCGGGGCCTTGGGACGCATAAGCGAGGCTGGGGTCTCGGACATCTCGTGGCGGCAGGCGATAATCGTAGCGCCCACCACGCCCACGGCAAACAGCGCCACCGACACGAGCGACGACACGATGTCGTACGAAAGCAGCATCTGGGGCAGCGAGTACATGTCGTCGAACACCGTAAACAGGAACAGCGGCAGGCCCACAAATCCGATGATGTTGCCGAGCACGCCGCCGATCAGACACGCCCACAGCGAGTAGTCCACGTATTTGGACAGAATACGCCCACGTGAATAGCCGAGCGCCTTGTACAGGCCAATAAGCATGCGCTCCTCCTCGACCATGCGCGTAGCGGTGGTAAGGCTGATGAGCACGGCGACGATAAAGAAGATAAACGGGAACACCGTGGCGATGGCCTCAATTGACGAGCTATCGCTTTCCACGCTCGAGTAGCTTGCGATATTGCCGCGGTCCTGGATGTACCACGTACATTCGCCTAGATCGGAAAGCTCGGCGCGGGCATCGGCGAATTGTTGGTTGGCGGCGGCGCGGCGCTGGTCCAACTCGGCCTGAGCTTGGACGCGCTCCTCGCTGCCCTCGGCCATACGGTCGATGTTGCCCTGTTCAATCCCAAAGAGCATATTCGCCTGGCGTTCGGCCGCATCTAAGCTTGCCGGCGTGTCAACCGTCAACTCCTGAGCACGTGCCTTCTCACGCTCCTCGCGGATCTTCTCGATATTGCCCTTGACCTCGTT
>CAVHBE010000095.1:1836-2218 GCA_963634045.1 Methanobrevibacter smithii | reverse complement strand
GGTAGATCCGTATGTCCGGCCCCGAATCGGTGTTGCCTCCCGGCGCGTCCTCGGGCATGAGCGATATTTTGCTACGCACTTCGTGCTGCAAAATATCGCTCCCCCTGCGGAATGCGCCGGGAGGCAACACCGATTCGGGGCCTGCAAATACGTACTTCAGGCACAGTTCTCAAACATGTTCTGGGAGCTGATATAAATTTAGTGGCTCGGCTTTGCCTAGCCCTTATATAAGGAGGCCGGAGCTAAAGCTCCGGCCTCACTAACTTTCCTATTAGATTAAGTGAGCGATCGAGGAATCGCACTCCCCCTGCCGAGTTACCGCAGGGCCCGCCCTGAAGTTACTTTTCAGAACACTCCGCAGGACGCAAGAAACCCCCGCCGC
>CAVHBE010000095.1:0-1811 GCA_963634045.1 Methanobrevibacter smithii | reverse complement strand
GAAGTGCGCAGCGGGGGTTTCTTGCATGTCCGAGGACGTTCTGAAAAGTAACTTCAGGGCGGGCCCGGACGATAACAACCGACTACAGGTCGATGTGCGATTCCTTGATCGGGAACGGCTCCGCGAAGTGGCACGCGCAGCAGTGACCCGGTGCGACTTCCTTAAACTCGGGAAGCTTCTCAGAGCAAATACCCTGCGCGATCGGGCAGCGGGTGTGGAAACGGCAACCGGTCGGCGGATCCAACGGTGACGGCGGATCGCCGGCGAGGATGATGCGCTTACGGGTCTTCTGGATATCCGGATCGGGAACCGGCACGGCAGACAGCAGCGACTGCGTGTACGGATGGTGAGGCTCGCTATAGAGCGTCTTCCAGTCCGAAACCTCGACCATCTTACCCAGATACATAACGGCAACGCGATCGGAAATGTGCTGCACGACGGACAGGTCGTGAGCGATAAACAGATACGCGGTACCGAACTTGTCCTGCAGTTCCTTGAGCAGGTTCAGAACCTGGGCCTGAATGGACACATCCAGAGCGGAAACCGGCTCGTCGCAGATGATCAGCTTGGGCTTCAAAGCGAACGCGCGGGCGATGCCGACACGCTGACGCTGACCGCCGGAGAACTCATGAGGATAACGGTTGATGTGCTCGGGGTTCAGTCCGACAACGTCGAGAAGCTCGCGGACACGCTCAATGCGCTCCTCCTTGGTGCCCACGCCGTGAATGGTCATGGGTTCGGAGACGATCTCGCCGATGGTCATGCGGGGATTCAGCGAAGCATAAGGATCCTGGAAGATAAACTGCATCTCGCGACGCATGTCCTTGATCTCGTGTTTGCTCATCTCGGCAACATCTTTGCCCTGGAAGAACACCTTACCGGCGGTCGGCTTGGTCAGACGCATGATGGTGCGGCCCGTGGTGGACTTACCGCAACCAGACTCGCCAACCAGACCAAAGGTCTCGCCCGGATAAATCTCAAAAGAGATGTCGTTTACAGCAGAGACGACACGCTTGGAGAAGCGCTTGGCGAACATGCCGGACTCAGCGGGGAACTCCTTAGAGAGGTGCTCGACCTTCAGCAGCGGAGTACGCTCGTTGGTATCTGCCATTACGCCTCGCCTCCCTTCTTGGAATCCTTGCGCGTACGGGACGTCACAGGAGCGTTCTTGAGGAACTCGGGGTCGCCAGCGTAGTGGCACGCAGAATAGTGACCAGACTCGGTAACAAAACGCTCGGGGCGCTGCTTGCGGCACTTATCCGTCGCATAGGGGCAGCGAGGAGAGAAGACACAGCCCTCGGGCAGGTTCATGAGCGAAGGCGGGTTGCCATGAATCGGCGTAAGCGGCTTCTTCTCATCGATGGCCTGCTCCGGGATGGAGCGGATAAGGCCCCAGGTGTAGGGATGGCGGCTCTCGTAGAAGATTTCCTCAGCAGTACCGAACTCGACGGGACGGCCGGCGTACATAACCATGATCTTGTCGGCCATATCAGCAACGACGCCCAGGTCATGGGTGATCATGATGATGGCGTTGCCGTTCTTCTCCTGCATTTCCTGCATAAGCTCAATAATCTGAGCCTGGATGGTAACGTCCAAGGCAGTCGTGGGCTCGTCGGCAATCAGAATATCGGGATCGCAGGCAAGAGCCATAGCGATCATGACGCGCTGACGCATACCGCCAGAGAACTGGTGGGGATACTCATTGACGCGCTTCTCGGGCTCGGGAATGCCAACGAGGTCCAAAAGCTCGGTGGCGCGCTTGAGTGCCTCCTGCTTGGAGTAGCCGCGGTGCAGACGAAGGCCCTCGCCCA
>CAVHBE010000094.1:0-3613 GCA_963634045.1 Methanobrevibacter smithii | reverse complement strand
TTCTGTATTGAAGACGTCGATGATGCACCCGTATACCATTGACGTCGACACCATCAGATGCGGACCGCGCGGTGACCCCACATTCCGCTGGCGCCCACAGGGCTGCCCTCGTTTCCTGACATGTCCCGCGCGGGCCGCGGCGAGCCGAGACCGCCGCATGACCTAATAGGAGCATGGAGCGATACCGCGGACCCGAACAACCGCATTCTATCGCGCCCCGTCAGTGTGCCGTCTGCCCGGTCCAGGCGAGCACGGAAAGAACGGAGCGAGACATGAGAGCCGAATCGGCACCCGGCGCCCGCGGGCCGGTCTTCTGCGGGGTCGACACCCACGCCGACTCGCACTGGCTGTGCGTCCTGGACTGGAGGGGCCGCAGGGTCCTGTCCCGCCGGTTCCCCGCCGACGCGGCGGGCTACGAGGCGCTCGCCGGGGCGATCGCGGCGGCCGTGGAGCCGGCCTGCGTCGCGATGGAGGGGACGTCGTCCTACGGGGCGGGCCTCACCAGGCACCTCGCGTCGCTGGGGATGCCCGTGCGCGAGGCGCTCTCCCCGGCGAGGACGCAGAGGAGGCGCCCGGGGCAGGGAAAGTGCGACGAGGCGGACGCGGAGAGGGCCGCCCGCGCGGCGATGTCCGGCTCCAGGCTCGGGACCCCCAAGAGCCAGGACGGGTGGGTCGACGGGGTGCGCTGCATGCTCGCGGCGCGCTCCGGGGCGGTGAAGGCGCGGACCTCGGCGGTCAACACCGCGAGGTCTCTGCTCACCACCGCGCCGGAGGGGCTCAGGTCGAGGTTCCGCGGCATGGGAGGGCCGAGGCTGATGGAGGAGCTCCCCTCCGTGCGCTCCGAGGGCGCGCTGGGCGCCGCGCTCGGAGCGCTGGCGGACCTGTGGGCGGCGGCGCGCGACGCGGCGCTCGACATGGAGCGCGCGATCGAGGCGTCCCTGGAGGAGAACTGCCCCGCGCTGCTGGCGATGTACGGGTGCGGGCCCGTGAGCGCGGCCAAGCTCGCGGTCGCGGCCGGGGACAACCCGGGCAGGCTGCGCTCCGAGGCGTCGTTCGCGGCGATATGCGGGGCCTGCCCCATCCCCGCCTCGAGCGGCAAGACCGTGAGGCACAGGCTCAACAGGGGCGGCGACCGGCAGGCGAACAGCGCGCTGCACGAGATCGCGAGGCAGAGGGTCATGCGCGACCCCGAGACCGCCGAGTACGCCGAGAGGGCCAGGGCGCGGGGGAAGAGCGACAGGGAGGTCATGAGGTGCCTCAAGCGCTACGTGGCCAGGGAGGCGTACCGGGCGCCGATGCACCCGCACGAGATCAGGAGGCCCGAGGACGCCTCGGAGCTCGTGGCGGCCAGGCGCGCGGCGAAGGTCAGCCAGGTGAGGGCGGCGTCCATACTGGGCACCAGCGAGAAGTACATCTCGATGCTGGAGAGGGGCCAAAGGGAGCTCAAGCCAATAAGGAGGGCCTACGAGGCGTGGGTCGAGGCGGGGCTCCCGCTCGATTGGGACAGGCAGGCGTTCGAGGCCGAGCGCAAAATGGATTCTAAAAAACACCTTGCCAAATAGGAGCGTCAGGACGAAAGAACCCCCGCCGCACGAAGTGCGCAGCGGGGGTTCTTTCATGTCCGAGGACGCGCTGGGAAGTTACCCCATGCGGCCAGCGGACAACTATGTAGCCTTGGACTAGAACATGCCCAAGAAACCGTGCACAAACAGCGCGGCCAGAGCGGCACCGACAAACGGAGCGATGCCAGGAACGAGCAGGCCGTACTTCCAGTTGTTGTCAGCCTTGTTCTTGATCGGCAGCACCTGATAGGCCATGCGAGGACCAAGGTCACGAGCCTGGTTCATGGCGAAGCCGGTGATGCCGCCCATGCCCATGCCAACAGCCCAAACGATTAGACCGACGCAGATGGCGAGCATCAGAACGTTCTCGCCAGCACGGTTAGCAGCAGCAAGGATGGCGCTGATGAACACGAAGGTGCAGATAGCCTCGCAGAAGAAGTTGCGGGCATAGTTGGTGCCCTCGGTGGTGGGGTTGGTCGAGAAGATGTTGCGCTGAGCAATGGGATCGACGACACCATCGGAAGCCTTGAACTCATCAGCATACATCAACCACGCGATCACGGCACCCGCAAAGCCGCCGAGCATATCGGCAATCATGAAGGGAATGCAGCTGCTCCACGGCACCAGGCCTACGATGCACTGGGCAAGCACCATGGCGGGGTTCATGCACACGGCGCCGCCAAAGATAAACAGAGCAACCGAGATGCCAAAAGACCAGGTGGTGATGGCAAACATGTGGCCGGAGCCCTGATACTTGGTGCCCTTAAGCACGGTATCGCAGTGCACGCCCACGCCAAAGATGATCATGAGGGCCGTTGCGCCGAATTCGCAGAGGAGTTTGGTAAGCATAAAACCTTATCTTTCTTGTCGGTTATAAACGATTCGTTTAGGCCGCGTACTAGTGCTGAGCGACGACAACGCCCAGGCCATCAGGAATGACGGCCACCTTGGCATCGGCACCCTTCATCTCAAAGGCGAGCTTGAGCGCCTCCTCGATAGTGTTGACCGGCGTCATGTGCATATCCTTGAGCATCTGGTGATCACACAGGTCGGTGACCATAATCACAGGGTGATGCGCCAGGATGCGGGCGAAAATCTGGCTCGTCCACTGGTCGGGCAGGGTCTCGTCCTTAGGACGGTCGATGCAGGCGCGCTCAAACTCTGCCGGATCGTTGTCGGCGATGTTGTGATAGAAGCCCTCGCCGCCGTGACCGTCGGCGCAACCGGCGACGTCGATGATCACGCCGCCCTCGGGAAGCGTGGCCTCGGCAGCGCACATGCCCTTCACAGCCTGGTAGATGTTCTGGTCGAGCGGGTAGCCGCCGTTGGTGGTGATGGCAATCTCGCACTCGACGGGCTCAACGCCGGCAAGGCTCTTCACAAACTCGCAGCCAGCCTCGTGTGCCTTGTGGATGTCGCCGGCAAAGGAACCAATGACCTCATGCTTGCCGTTGAGCACCACGTTCAGCACAAAGGCAAGGTGAGCCATCTCGGCAGCGGCAAACATGTCCTCGCTCACGTGGTTGTGGCACAGGTTGCCGGCACGCGAATGGGAATCGTTCACAAACTGACCGTTGTGGTTGTACATGATGGTCTTGTAGCTGGCGATACCAGGCAGGACGGACTTGCGGCTACCAGAGAAACCGGCAAAGAAGTGCGGCTCAATGAAGCCCTCGGCAAGCAGCAGATCGCAATCGGCGGCAATCTTGTTGATGATGCACTCGCCACCAGAAGGCAGGGTACCGATCTTTTTCATCATGCTGTCGTCAGTCGCGACGTGCATAACGATTTCCTCGTTGGCAAC
This sequence comes from Methanobrevibacter smithii, assembly GCA_963634045.1. Lineage (GTDB taxonomy): Bacteria > Actinomycetota > Coriobacteriia > Coriobacteriales > Coriobacteriaceae > Collinsella. The sequence continues at coordinate 247 of CAVHBE010000094.1, read as the reverse complement.
GATCTCCTCGCCATACTTATTGACGAGCTCCTCCTGCGTCGACGGACGGTGCATACCCGTAGCAACCAAAATACGCACGCGAGCCTCGGGCGCAGCAGAATGAATGTGATGCAGCAGAATAGGCATCGTCACACGCGAGGGAACGGGACGCGTATGATCGGAGCTAATAATGACGATATCCTTCTTGCCAGCACAAAGCTCCTCGAGCGAAGGCGAGCCATAAGGGTTGGCAAGCGACTCCTCTACC
>CAVHBE010000093.1:0-2592 GCA_963634045.1 Methanobrevibacter smithii | reverse complement strand
AGGTCACGCCCCTGTTTGGCATCGGTGCGGCGCTCGGCGGCTGGATCGGTTGCCTCGTCGGAATCGACCCCAGTTTTCTGGCGGCTCTCGGCATGCTCGGCGTGTTCTGTGCCGGCCTCAACGTGCCCATCACCACCTGCATGATGGCCATCGACCTGTTCCACGGCACGGCAGCCGGGTTCTTTGTCATCGTGGCCTTTATCAGCTACCTAACTGCCGGACACCGCGGCGTGTACCCCGCCCAGCGCATCATCTCGCCCAAGCGCCGTTCGCTTATTGTGGATGAGGGCGGTACGGTAGCGGATGCTATCGAGCGCCACAACGACCTGATAGAGTAGACGTAAGTATTCGACGTGCAGCCACAATCGGGGGCAATTCGACCTGAGCGCGACCGCACCGTCACGTCATACGCCGGGAGTCGCCCCATGCACGCAACTGATTTTGGCCGCACGCTCATCATCGCCAACCCAGCCGCCCAGTCGGGTGCGGCGCACGAAGTTGCCAAGCGCCTGCAACGCTTTTTGGACATGACTGCACGCACATCCCAGTTTGACTTGGTGCTAACCGAGCGCATGGGACACGCCAAGGAGCTGGCCGCACAGGCCCAGGGCTATCGCACCGTTATCGCCCTTGGCGGCGACGGCGTGATTCACGAGGTCGTCAACGGGCTTATGACGCAAGAGGAGGACACCCGCCCCGCTCTTGCCATCCTACCCGTGGGCTCTGGCAACGATTTTGCCCAAACGCTCGGCATCGACGATTTCTCCGGTAAGGATTTTGGCGCGCTGCTCACCTGCGAGCTGCAGCGTCAGGACATCGGGCGCATTCGCTCGTGGAGCCCTGCGAGCGGCAGCGGCGAGGCTACCGTTGAGTACTACGACCAGACGCTCTCGGTCGGCATCGATGCCGCCATCGGCCTGGGCACCACCGAGCTGCGCAAAAAGACGGGCCTCGCCGGCGCTCCGCTCTACACCCTATCGGGACTTGAGCAGTTTGGCCTGCGCTATCGCAACTACCCCATGACCATCAGCTTTGATGGCGCGCCCGCCGAGCGCGTGCGGGCGATCATCATGGCAATTCAGCTGGGTCCTACCTATGGCTCGGGCTATCGCATCTGCCCCGATGCCGACCCCTGTGACGGTGCACTCGACGTCTGCTACGCCTGTGGCCCCGTCCCTCGCGCGGTTGCCCTGCCTATGTTCCTTTCGGCCAAGGACGGTCACCATACCAAGTTGCCGCCGGTTCGTATGCGCCGCTGCCGCCATGCCGAGCTCACTTTTGAGGAGCCCGACTACCCCATCCAGGCCGACGGCGAGCCCGTTGTCGCCTCGCGCATCGAGGTCGACATCCTTGCCGGCGTCCTCCACGTCTGGCATCCCACCCGCTAACCCCACCTAAGTTGCGGTGAAATAGGGACTGTTTATGCATCTAAAGCCGCAAAACAGTCCCTATTTCACCGCAACTTATGAGGAGGCTATTCGTCGCTGCACGGCTTGCGACGGTTGGCCTTTTTAATGGCGTTGAAGTGCTTGTCATTGAGCCTGCGCTGGCGAGATCGCAGAGGCACCTTGGTCTTTACGCGTCGGCGCGGTGGACGCCCGCGACGCTCAAGCTCAGCGCGCAGCTTACGCAGACAGCTCGCGCGATTCTGAAACTGGCTGCGGCTCTCACGCGCCGTCACGACAATCCCCGAAGGGATATGTTTCATGCGTACCGCCGAGTCCGTCGTGTTCACGCCCTGTCCGCCCGGACCCGTCGCGCGAAACACCTGCACCTCGCAATCGCGCGCCAACTCCTCGACCGACATCTCGGCATAGCGCGCATACTCGCGCCATTCCATCTTGTTCCCATCCATATCAGCACCTCCCCTCATACAAAAAATGTGACAAAGGGACAGTCCCTTTGTCACATCGCATACCAATCGCTTGTGTTGCGCGCTTAGGCGAAGGTGATCTCGCCGTTCTCGCAGTCCATATCGGCGATACGGGCCAGGCTCTCAACGCGGAAGCCGCGCTTACGGAGCTTATCGCCGCCGCCCTGGAAGCCCTTCTCAACGGCGATGCCAATCCCGGCAACTTCGGCGCCCGCAGCCTCGCAGATCTTAATAAGGCCCTCAAGCGCGCAGCCGTTGGCCAGGAAGTCGTCGATAATCAGGACCTTATCGCCCTCGGACAGGAAGCGCTTGCCCACGATAACCGGGTACTCCTTCTGCTTGGTAAAGGAATAGATGGTCGTGGCATACTGCTCGCCGTCAAGGTTGATGGACTGGGCCTTCTTGGCAAAGACCACCGGCACGCCGCCAAAATGCTGAGCTGCGATGCAGGCCATACCAATGCCCGAAGCCTCGATCGTCAGGATCTTGTTGATCTCGACACCCTCGAACAGACGGGCCCACTCGGCGCCCATGTGGTCGAACAGTTCAACGTCGCACTGGTGGTTGAGGAAGGCATCAACCTTAAGGACGTTACCGGCCTTTACGATGCCGTCATGGCGAATACGATCCTCAAGCTCCTGCATGGCGCAACCCCTTCTCGCGGCAACGATACCGCGCGATTAATAAACGTTGTTCGATAGTCTACCACGGACCGACCC
>CAVHBE010000092.1:0-10815 GCA_963634045.1 Methanobrevibacter smithii | reverse complement strand
GTTGCGTGGCTATCCACATTGTCGAAGAGGCGAATCGTTGCCTGGGTTGTAAAAGGGCGTTCTGTCAGATTGAGGGCTGTCCAGTTCAGACGCCTATTCCGCAGGTCATCGACCTGTTCAAGCAGCGTCGTCTAGAAGAGGCGGGCGAGCTGCTGTTCCAGAACAATCCCATGAGCGCGGTCTGCTCCATGGTGTGCAACCATTCGGGCCAGTGCGAGGGTGCTTGCATCCAGGGCCGCAAGGGCACACCCGTGCATTTCTCGAGCATCGAGAACTATATCTCGACAGCGTATTTGGATCGTAAGGAGTGGACGCCCGCGCCGTCGTGCGGCAAACAGGTTGCTGTGGTCGGTTCCGGTCCCGCCGGTATTACCGTGGCCATTAAGATGGCCCAGCTGGGCTGTGCCGTCACGGTATTTGAACAGCGCCCCGAGATCGGCGGTGTGCTGGAATACGGTATTCCCGAGTTCCGCCTGCCCCGTGCGCTCGTGCAAAAGTACCGTCACGTGATGTGCTCGCTCGGCGTGCGCGTGCGCACCTCGACCACCATCGGTGGCGCGCTGCATATCGACGACCTGCTGCGCGACGGCTACGATGCGGTCTTTGTTGGTACCGGTACCTGGCGAGCTCGCAAACTGGGCATTCCCGGCGAGTCGCGCGGCAACGTGCTGTTTGGTATCGATTATCTGGTCGACCCCACGAGCGTGGCGATCGGACAGAACGTGGCAGTCATCGGTGCCGGTAACGTGGCCATGGATGTGGCCCGCACGGCGCTGCGCTCGGGCGCTCGCAAGGTCACCGTGTAGGCGCGATCGCGCCATATCTCGGCCATCGATGACGAGGTGGAGCTGACCGAGCTCGATGGTGCCGAGATTGTGTGCGGCAAGGCGATCTGCGCCATCGACGATAACGGTCCGGTGTTCGAAACGGCTATCTTTGACGAGGACAACAATGTGGTGGGCTACGAGGAAGAGCTCGACCATGCGTCTGCCGACACAGTTGTGATTGCGGCTTCGCAGGTGCCCAAGGACAAGCTTGTGCTTACGACGGGCGGTCTGGAGACCGACCATCGCGGCCTTCTTTCGGTCGACGAGAACGGCATGACCACCGTGCCCGGCGTCTTTGCCGCCGGCGACGTGGTTAACGGCCCGCTCACCGTGGTTCATGCCGTGGCAGGCGCCAAGCTCGCCGTCGAAGGCATGACCAGCTACCTGGGCCTCTAACCCATCCCACCCATCAGTTGCGGTGAAATACGGACTGTTTTGGCTGTCAAAAGCCTCGATTGCTCCGTATTCCACCGCAACTTTTTTGTGAGGATCGGGATTGAAAGTGGGGAGTGCGAGCGAGTACGAATGCGGCGGATACTGATACGATAGGTACGTCAGCAGCTGCCGCCGAGCGGCTCAAATGAAAGGAACCCTGGATGGAGTCCTCCGCCTACCCGATGCTCTTTAGTCCGATCAAGGTCGGTACGACCGAGGTCAAGAACCGCGTCTTTATGCCGCCGGTGTCCACCAACCTGGCCGATCATGGCTATGTGACCGATGACTTGGTCGATCATTACCGTGCCCGTGCCAAGGGCGGCGTTGGCCTGATCATCACCGAGGTCGTGACGGTCGAGCCTACCTATACCTATCTACCGGGTGACATGTGCTGTTACGACGACACGTTTATCCCCGGCTGGGAAAAGCTCGCCGCGGCCGTCCACGAGTATGGCTGCAAGATCATGCCGCAGCTCTTCCACCCCGCCTACATGGCCTTTAACATTCCGGGTACGCCTCGCCTGATCGCTCCGTCCTTTGTGGGCCCGTCTTACGCCCGCGAGGCACCGCGTCCCATCACGGTCGATGAGATTCACGAGCTCACGCATCAGTTTGGCGACGCTGCCGTGCGTATGCAGAAGGCCGGCGTCGATGGCGTCGAGGTCCATGCGGCACACGCCCACGGCATGCTTGGCGGTTTTTTGACCCCGCTCTATAACAAGCGTACCGATGAGTACGGTGGTTCGCTCGACGCCCGTATGCGCTTCTTGCTCGAAGTCATCGCCGAGATTCGCGAGCGCTGCGGCAAGGACTTTATCATCGACGTCCGTATCTCGGGCGACGAGTACACCGATGGCGGCCTGACCCTCAACGACATGATCTACGTCTCCCGTCGCCTGGAGAAGGCCGGCGTCGACATGATTCATGTGTCGGGTGGTACCACCATCAAGCGCGGCTCCGCAATTCCCGCCGCCGGTACTCAGCAGGCCTCGCACGCCGCCTGCTCGCGCGAGATCAAAAAGCACGTCAACATTCCCGTTGCCACCGTCGGACGCATTAACGAGGCTTGGATCGCCGAGGAGCTGATCGAGGACGGTGCCGCCGACATCTGCATGATGGGCCGCGCCAATCTGTGTGATGCCGAGTTCTGCAACAAGGCCGCTGCCGGCAACGCCGACGATATTCGCCCCTGCATTGGCTGCCTGCGCTGCCTGAACGGCATTATGTTTGGCAAGCGCATCTCCTGCACCGTTAATCCGGACGTGGAGCGCGACGAGGCTGGCTACGAGCCTGCCGCCGAGGCCAAGAACGTGCTCGTTGTGGGTGCTGGTCCTGCGGGCATGGAGGCAGCCTACATTGCCGCCAAGCGCGGCCACAACGTGGTGCTCGTGGATAAGCAGGATGAGCCGGGCGGCGAGATGCGCATCGCAGCCGTTCCGCCGGCAAAGCAGGAACTCACCCGCGTGATCAAGTATCAGTACCGTCGCCTGGCCGAGGCCGGCGTGAAGTGCGTCTTTGGTACCGAGCTTTCGGCCGAGGACATTCAGCGTGACTACGCGGGCTACGAGGTCGTCCTGGCTTATGGCGCCGAGCCCATCGCTCCGGCCTTCATGCAGGGCTTTAAGCAGGTTATGACGGCCGACGACCTGCTGGGTGGCAAGGCTTTCCCGGGTAAGAAGATCGTCATCGTGGGCGGCGGCACCGTTGGCTGCGAGACGGCCGATTACCTGGCCCCGTTGGTCAACGACCTGTCGCCGGCCAACCGCGATGTCACCGTCATCGAGATGACCAAGACGCTTGCCGCCAACGAGGGCGGTGCCGGTCGCGCGGTGCTCATCACGCGCATGCTCTCCAAGGGCGTCCATGTGTTGACCGAGGCCAAGGTGACCGAGATTACCGAGGACACTATCAGCTACGAGAAGGACGGTGATGTCCACACCATCACCGGTGCCGATACGCTGGTGCTTGCCATAGGTTATCGTCCCAATACCAAGCTGGCCGACGACCTTGCTGCTGCCGGCGTTGCCACCCACGTGTTGGGCGATGCCAACAAGTGCGGCAACATCCGCGACGCCATCGGCGACGGCTACAAGATTGCCTGCGAGCTCTAGTTAATCCCTTGGTGCATGGGGCCTGTCCCCGCGGCGTCAGTCGGTAGATAGCAAAAAGCGGCGGTCGTCCCGTACGTGGGACGACCGCCGCTTGCGTTAGCTGCAATGAGTCGTGCGATTAGAGGCCCAGGATCTCCTTGACCTTGGCGATGATGGCCTCGTCGGTTGCGTTGGCAAAGAAGTACTCCTGGAAGTGTTCGCCGGCAAGTGCACCCTTCACCAGGTCCTGATCGATCTCGCCCAGAACGTCGACGAGCGGACGCATAGTCACAGCGCGGACGCCGTCGAGGATCTTCTTGTTGCGCTGCTCGGGCTCAACACGCTCGGCAGGATAGCCGTTGCCCGAACCAAAGCCAAAGAGCTTCTCGAAGGTGTACTCAAGGTTGAGCTCCTGGCCCCAGCCGTTCTTGAGGGCGAAGGGCATGGCAACGGCGTTGCCATCGTTGACCTGGGCAAAGGTGTAGGCGTCGAGCGGGTCGGCAACGTGGCCGCACAGCACGCCGGGGAAGGAGTTACAGGCGAGCATGGCGCCCTCGCCGGTGCCGCAGCCGGTCACGACGTAGTCGGCAGCGCCGGAGTTCAGCAGCACGGCGGCCAGGATGCCGTTCTGCACGTAGGTGAGGGGCTTGGAGTCGGCATCGGCATACATGCCATAGTTAAAGACAGTGTGGCCCATGGGCTCGACAACCTTCTTAAGGGCAGCCTCAATCATAGGGTTCTTGGAGTTCTGAGAGTTCTCATTGATCAGAGCGATTTTCATTGCGAATTACCTTCCTATTTCTAACTTGCGGTGGAATACGGACTGTTTTGCCTGATAGAAGCCAAAACCAATCCTTATCTCACCGCAACTCAAATGAAAAACGAGTGGATGAAACCTGATGTGGGCAGTTGCGGTGACGCTTATTGAGGCTGCTTTCCAATGTATGCGAGGATGCCGCCGTCGACGTAGAGGATGTGGCCGTTGACGAAGTTCGACGCGTCGGAAGCCAAGAACACGGCGGGGCCCTTCAGATCCTCGGGCGTGCCCCAACGGGCGGCCGGCGTCTTGGCAATGATGAACTGGTCAAACGGGTGGCGGCTGCCGTCGGGCTGCGTCTCGCGCAGCGGTGCGGTCTGCGGCGTGGCGATGTAGCCGGGTCCAATGCCGTTGCACTGGATATTGGCCTCGCCAAACTCCGAGCAGATGTTCTTGGTGAGCATCTTGAGTCCGCCCTTGGCCGCGGCATAGCCGGCGATGGTCTCGCGGCCCAGCTCGCTCATCATCGAGCAGATGTTGATGATCTTGCCGTGGCCCTTGGCGATCATGCCGGGCAGGCAGGCCTTGGACACGATAAACGGTGCGTTGAGGTCAATATCGACGACGCGGCGGAAGTCCTCGGCGCTCATGTCGAGCATCGGGGTACGCTGGATGACGCCGGCGTTGTTGACCAGGATGTCGGGCGTGGTGCCAAAGTCGGCCTCGATCTTGGCGATGAGCTCGGCGACGACAGTCTCGTCGGTGACGTCGGCAACATAGCCGTGAGCGTCAAAGCCCAGCTCACGGTAGTGCTTCTCGGCTTCGGCGACTTTGTCGGCGTGACGGGCGTTAAAGGCGATCTTGGCGCCGGCCTCTCCGAGCGCCTCGGCAATGGCCATGCCAATGCCGTAGGTGGCGCCGGTCACCAGTGCGACCTTGCCGTCCAGACGGAAGCTGTCCATAAGATCAGACATAGCGATCCTTTCAAAAGAAACGTTCATCTATATAAGTCTTGCTTTTCATACAAGGTCAGTATAGGTGAAGCGGCGTAATAGCCACCCCTTATTCCCTAAAATCAGGTGAACGTTCACTTTTAAAAGGCGAACGGTAGTCTCGCCCTTGCCGTGCGGATCTCTGTTTGCTCTGTTCCTGCGCTCCCTCTGCGATCATGTTGCGGTTGTACACCAGATGCAGGTACATCGCGTCGTGCGCTGCGGTGGGATTGCGCGCGGCGATGGCGTCGGCCACGCCACGGTGGGTGCGGATGGTTTCCTCAACCAGCTTTTTGCCGGTCACGTCAATAAACAGGGGGACAGACGCCTTGAGTACACCCATCAGGCGGGGGACAACGAGGTTGCCGCAGCTTTCGGCAATTGCGATATGAAACGCGGTGTCGGCGGCGGAATAGTCTTCGTCCCGCGCGGCCAAGCGCTCGGACTCGTCGCAAAGTTCTTTGATGCAGATGATTTGATCGTCGGTCGCGTGCTCTGCGGCCATGCTGGCCATCTGCGGCTCGATCATAAAGCGCACTTCGAGCAGGTCGCGTGCCAGGCGCCTCTTGTCATCGATAAAGGTAAAGCCCAGCGGATCGTCGGCAACGCCGGGGTTTGATGCCACATAGGTGCCCGAGCCCTGTTTGATGCGCACGATGTTGCGCGACTGCAGCAGCTTCATGGCTTCGCGCACCGTGCTTCTGCCGGCGCCCAGGCGCTCGACGAGCACGGCCTCCTTGGGCAGGCGGTCGCCTTGCTCAAGATGTTCATCCAGGATCAGTTGAATGATTTTCTCCGAAATCTGCTCGGGGAGTCCCAATTCGGCTCGTGCCACGCTTCACCTCATATCAAAAGAATTCATCAGAGCTATTCTAGCCCATTCAGCAGAAGCCGCGGCGGTTCACTCCGACAATGAGGGGGCTGGAAGTAGCCGTTTACCGTCAAAAAGACCGTTCAGCAAATACATCAGATGTATTTCGAACTAATTTCAATTTGAAACATCAGACCTATTGAAAACACGCTATAGTCTAAGCCGAATTCAAAAGGTCTGATGAATTGGAGGAAAGATGTCAGACCCAACGTTTATGGCAGACCCCACCAGGCTGGTCATCGCCGCCATCGCGGGCATTGCGCTGCTGCTTGCGCTCATCATTAAGTTCAAGCTGCACCCCGTGCTTTCGATGATGGTCTCGGCGCTCGCGATCGGCATTGGCGCCGGTATGCCGCTCGACCTGGTGGCGGACACTGTCACCAAGAGCGTGGGCACCACGCTGCAAAACATCGCCCTGCTCATTGGCCTTGGCTCGATGTTTGGCCAGATTCTTGAGGAGAGCGGCGGCGCCAAGAAGATCGCCCAGACCTTCATCGGTACCTTTGGACAGGGTCATTCCAGCTGGGCGCTGGGCATTACCGGTCTGGTTATCGGCACTACGGTGTTCTTTGAGGCCGGCGTGGTCGTTTTGATCCCGCTTGCGTTTAGCGTGGCATCCCAGACCAAAAAGTCGACGCTCTACTACGGCATCGCGCTGCTCGCGGGACTTGCCGCTGGCTATGCGTTTGTGCCGCCATCGGCCGGTTCGGTTCTGGTCGCCGGCACGCTCGGTGTCGACCTGGGCACCATGATTCTCGTTGGTATCCCTACCGCCTTCATCGCCATGGCGATTGCCGGCGTCATCTGGGGCCGCAACGTGGGCGGTCGCATCTTTACCGATGTTCCGGAGCACTTTACCTCTGCCGAGGGCGCGAGCGACGAAAAGGAGCTTCCCTCCTTTGGCATGGTGCTTGCCATCGTGCTCACGCCGCTTTGTCTGATTTTGCTGGGCACACTGTCCTCTTATATCCCCATGCCCGCCGAGCTCGCTTCGATTCTCGCCTTCCTGGGCAAGCCGTTCGTCGCTTTGACGCTCGCCACGCTCGTCGCGATGTACCTGCTGGGCGCGCGCCGCGGCTACTCCGGCGCCGAGCTCAAGGCCTTGCTCGACCGCTCTCTTAAGCCCGTCGGCATGATCTTGCTGGTTATCGCCTGCGGCGGCGTCATTCGCTGGATGCTGCAGGACTGCGGCTTGGGCCAGGTTATCGGCCCTATGCTCGAGGCCTCACCGCTGCCTTTGGTGGTCGTTGCCTTTTTGATCGCCGTCATGGTGCGTGCCTCTGTCGGCAGCTCCATCGTCGCTATGACCATGGCATCGGGCATTATGGCCGCCATGCCTGCGGTCGCTGGTGCTTCGGTGCTCATGCGTGCCGCTATCTGTCTTGCTATTTGCGGCGGCGCCACGGCCCTCTCGCACGTCAACGATGCCGGTTTTTGGATGTGCTCCTCGTTCCTGGAGATTGACGAGAAGACCACCCTCAAGTCCTGGACCGTTATGGAGACGCTCATCGGCCTTTCGGGTCTTGCCTGCGCCCTAGTGATTTCGTTCTTCGCCTAGTTCGCGTAGCTAAGCATCTTTTGCCGAGTGCATCGCTCGGTACCCATTTACACCTGATTCATTAGCCAACGATTGGTACAACCGTTTAAATCAAAAGAGGAGAGCATCATGGACGAAAAGACCAAGGCACAGATTCAGCAGGAGGCAGCCGACCTGGTTGCCAAGCTGCAGCCGCGTTCCGGCAAGTTCCGCACCATCAGCCCCGAGATGGACCCGCTGCGTCTGGGGTCTGGCTGGACCATCGAGGATCTGGACAAGCCGCAGGTCATTATTGAGTCGACGTTTGGCGACTCGCACCCGGGTTCTGCCGGCCTGTTTGAGCTGGTCGAGGAGGTCCGTGCTGGCGTTGCCGAGGCTGGCGGTCACGGCGCCCGTTACTTCTGCACCGATATCTGCGACGGCGAGGCCCAGGGCCACGACGGCATTAACTACTCGCTGCCCAGTCGCGACATGATCGCCAACATGATCGAGATCCATGCCAAGGCCACCCCGTTCGACGCCGGCGTCTTTGTCGCCAGCTGCGATAAGGGCCTACCTGCGAACCTCATGGCCATGGGCCGCATCAACATCCCCTCCATCGTCGTTACCGGCGGTGTCATGGATGCAGGCCCCGACCTGCTGACCCTGGAGCAGCTCGGCGCGATTTCTGCCCGCTACGAGCGCGGCGAGATCTCTCACGAGGAGCTTGAGTATGCCAAGCACAACGCATGCCCCAGCTGCGGCGCCTGCTCGTTTATGGGCACCGCGTCGACCATGCAGGTTACCGCCGAGGCCCTGGGCCTTATGCTCCCCGGCACGGCCCTGCTGCCCGCCACCAGCTCCGATCTGCGTGAGTTTGCGCGCGCGGCCGGCCGTCAGTCCGTGTGGCTCTCCGAACACAACCTGTGCCCGCGTGACATCGTGACCAAGGAGTCCTTCGAGAACCTCATCATGGTCCACGGCGCTATTTCGGGCTCCACCAACTCGCTGCTGCACATCCCCGCTATCGCCCGCGAGTTTGGCATCGAAATGTCCGCCGACGACTTCGATCGCCTGCACCGTGGCGCCCACTACCTGCTCAACGTCCGTCCCGCAGGCGAGTGGCCGGCGCAGTTCTTCTACTATGCGGGCGGCGTGCCGCGCATCATGGAGGAGATCAAGTCGATGCTTCACCTCGACGTTATGACCGTCACCGGCAAGACTCTCGGCGAGAACCTCGAGGACCTCAAGAACAACGGTTACTACGAGAAGTGCGGTCGTTACCTTGAGAAGTGGAATCTCAAGCGCGAGGACATCATCCGTCCGTTTGACCAGGCCTTCGGCACCGACGGTTCCATCGCCATCCTCCACGGCAATCTTGCTCCCGAGGGCGCGGTCGTCAAGCACACCGTCGTTCCGCGCGAGATGTTCCAGGCTACGCTCAAGGCCCGTCCGTTCGACTGCGAGGAGGACGCCATTCACGCCGTCCTGACGCATGAGGTCAAGCCCGGCGATGCCGTTATCATTCGCTATGAGGGTCCCAAGGGTTCCGGAATGCCCGAGATGTTCTACACCACTGAGGCTATCGCCAGCGATCCCGAGCTGGGTGCGAGCATTGCCCTGATCACCGATGGCCGCTTCTCCGGCGCCTCCAAGGGCCCGGCTATCGGTCACGTTTCGCCCGAGGCTGCCGTGGGCGGCCCGATTGCCCTGATCGAGGAGGGCGACCTGATCCAGATCAACATCCCCGAGCGCTCGCTGTCTATCGTGGGCATCGCCGGCAAGGAGATGGAGCCGGCCGAGGTCGACGCCGTCCTGGCCGAGCGCCGAGCCGCTTGGAAGCCCAAGGCTAATCGCTATACCTCCGGCACGCTCAAGTTCTTTACCGAGCATGCAGTTTCTGCCATTCAGGGTGGCTACATGGAGTAGCGCCCATGCGCATCAAATATCTCCTCTCATAGATGCGCGGCACAAAGAGCCCCGAGCCACGTCACCGGGGCGCGTTGTTCAGCGCCGCCGGGGCGCTCCACTCAAACGACAAGAGACGTCTTACGCAAGCGCCCGCGTCCGTGGATAAAACCACGGGCGTGGGCGCTTCACTTTATTCCCAGCCCTTCCACACGTCAGGCTCGTAGCCAACGGTTGCCTGGCGGCCGTTGCGAACGATGGGCTCACGAAGAATCTGCTGGTTATCGAGCACCTTTTCGAACTTCTGGTCGGCAGCAAGATACTGTACGAGCGCAACCGTGTCGGCATCTTTCGCCTTTGGATCGATCACAGCGTCGATCCCGCCGACGGCGCGCGCCACGCTTTCGAGCTCGCCTTTGCTCATCCCCTTTTCCTTCAAGTCGATGAACTGGAACTTCACACGACGTTCCTTGAAATAGCGCTGCGCCTTCTTAGTATCGAAGCTTTTCTTCGTGCCGAATATCTGGATGTTCATACGTACCGTCTTCGCTCAATTCACGTCCGTCCATGATACGACAAGGGAGCCGAGCAAAAACAGAGCAGGCGGAAATGGAGGAGGACGGCGACCGACCGTCGGCAAGAGTCGGCCGGATCGGACTGGCGCCCAGCGCGCGCCGGCGACACGCTCGCAGCTGCACACATAGCCGATGTACAAGCTCGCCGCGGCGTTCCCTCGCCCCGCGGTGTGGCGATAGAGAAGCACGCCACCCGTCAACGATGGCGCCTCGGTGAAGAAAATCAACGTCTGGGTTACATCCCTTGAAAGGGGCGAAGACGGCTGCTAGAATACCTCCCCGCTATGAAGGATTTGACCAAAGCATACATCGCAATTCGGCGGCCCCTGGTATACGGGGCCTCTCCTGTTGTTCCCCAAGTGCGCTCTGAGCAGCCGCTTTCTTCCTGTCGTATCTGATGCACGCATAGCACGTGCATGTTATTTCGCCCGTGGGCCGGCGCGCCTTCGGCGAAGAATCGAATAGATACGAAGGAAGCTTATGTCTGATAATTGTACGGTCGCGCCCGCCAATGGGCGCATTACCGGTACCCAGATCCGCATCGTCGCGGTCGTCGTCCTGGGTGCCTTCTTGGCGCTACTGAACCAAACGGTGATGTCGCCTGCGCTGCCGGTCATCATGTCCGATTTCGCCATCGATGCCTCGACTGCCCAGTGGATCATGTCCATATACCCGCTGGTGAGCGGCATCATGGTCCCCGTTTCGGCGTTCCTTATCGACAAGTTCAGCACCCGCGCGCTATTCTTCGGGGCGACGCTGGTGTTCGCGCTGGGCACGCTGCTGTGCGCCGCAGCCCCTGATTTCCTGTTCCTCATCATCGGTCGCGTGTTGCAAGCGGCGGGCT
>CAVHBE010000091.1:0-5648 GCA_963634045.1 Methanobrevibacter smithii | reverse complement strand
GGCAAAGCCATCAGCTCGTCGCCCACCGCAACCGGCGCATCGTGCAGCGTTCCCGTCACGACGGTGCCGACGCCCTTAATCGTAAAGCAGCGGTCAATCGGCAGGCGAGGCGCGGCATCGCTTCGCTCGGCACGGTCGCGACAGGAATCCCAGCAAGCGGCAACCTGCTCGTCGAGCGCAGCCAGCAGGTCATCAATCCCCGCGCCGGTCTTGGACGACACAGGCACAATCGGCGCGCCTGCAAACACGGTACCCGACAAAAAGTCATCGACATCGAGCTCGGCAAGCTCGGTCATCTCGGCATCGGCCAGGTCGCACATGGTCAGCGCGACCACCATATGCGTTACACCCAGCAACTCCAGCACATGCACGTGCTCGCGCGTCTGCGGCATCACGCCCTCCACGGCAGAAACCACCAGCACGGCAACGTCGATGCCCGTGGCGCCCTGCACCATGGCCCGCAAGTAATGCGCGTGGCCCGGCACGTCGACCAGGCCGACGATCTTGCCGCTCGGCAGCGCCAGCTCGCCAAAGCCAAGCTCCACGGTCATACCGCGACGGCGTTCGACCTCCAGACGGTCGGGATTCTTGCCGGTCAGCGCCTCGATCAGTGCGGACTTACCGTGGTCAACGTGGCCCGCCGTGCCAACGATAACGGGGCACTCCACCAGCGTTTGAACCTCACTCATCGAGCAATCGCCTTCTCAACGCACGCGACGAGCGTCGATGCCGCCGTCTCGATATCGCGGTCGCCCACAAGCGTACGCACATCAAACAGAATGCGGTCGTGCGAGGCGCGCGTGACGACCGGCGTATCGAAGTCCTGGATGAGCGAGCGCTTGAGCGCATCGACCGTCAGGCGCGCGTCAACAAGACGCACGGCAACGCACATCGTGGGCAGCTCCACGGTAGGCAGCGAGCCGCCACCGGGGGTCGACGATTCCTCGACGATCTCCACCTGCACGGCGCACGGGCAGCCAGCCTTATCGAGCCCGGCGACCATACGATCGCGCAGCTTGCGGGCACGTCGCTCCAAATGGGCCTGCGGTAGCGTAAGCATGCTGAGCACCGGAATATCGCGATGGGCAACATCGGCGCCGTCCAAGTAGATACGCAGCGTGGCCTCGAGCGCCGACAGAGCTAGTTTGCCCGGGCGCAGGGCGCGCATAAGCGGATGTGACCCACAGGCCTGGACCAAATTGCGACGACCCATGATAATGCCCGCCTGTGCGGCACCGAGCAGCTTATCGCCCGAGCACGACACCAGATCGAGCCCTGCCGAAACCGAAGCCGGCGTGGTTTCCTCGCCGCCGCGCACCAGGATGTCATCGGGCAAAAGCGCGCCCGACCCCTGGTCCTCGTAGAACAGCAGGCCATGCTTGTGAGCAAGCGCCGCAAGCTCCCGAGAACCCACCTCCTCGTGGAAACCCTCGATACGATAGTTGGAAGGATGGACCTTGAGGATCATCGCCGTATCGGGCGTGATGGCGCGCTCGTAGTCGCTCAAATGCGTGCGGTTGGTGGCCCCGACCTCAACGAGCTTGGCACCCGAGGCCTCCATAACATCGGGGATGCGGAAGCTGCCGCCAATCTCGACAAGCTCGCCGCGGCTGACGATGACCTCCTTGCCCGCGGCATGGGTTGCCAACACCAACAGCACGGCGGCCGCGTTATTGTTGACGACCAGCGCATCCTCGGCACCTGTAAGCGAGCGGATGAGTTGCGCGGCATGCTCTTTGCGCGACCCGCGCGAGCAGGTGTCCACGCTGTACTCGAGCGTGCTGTAGCCGCGTGCGACCTCGGCCACGGCCTTGGCGGCCGACTCCGCGAGCGGGGCTCGACCCAGGTTGGTATGGATAACCACGCCCGTCGCGTTGACGGCGGGGCGCAGGCTCGGCAGCGCGGAGCGGTGCGCACGCCACTCAATAGCCGAAGCCAGGTCGCGCTTAGAGCGCGGGGCGGCACCGGCGCGAATGGCGGTGCGCTCCTCGTCGAGCTCGGCCGTCACGGCAGCATGGACCACCGCGTCGCAGGTCTCCCCCGCCGCCTTCACCACCGGCCACTCGGCAAGCAGCTCATTGACGGAAGGAATGGCGCGCAGGCGGGCGCGCACCTCATCGGACATGTTCTGGCTATCGCTCATGTGCGGCCTTTCAAATGAAACGTGGATCAGTCGAATACATCAGCTGAGTCAATCAATCGCTATTATCCTCGCGTGCCGCGATCTTTTCCACGCGAACGGCGTTTTCCTGGGTGAGCGCAGCGCCCGTCAACGGGTCCCAACGCAACGGCGTATGGTCGAGCGGGCCCACGCCCAAGGCTTGAGCGCCACCGGCATCGGCGCCAAACGAACGCCCGCCGGGAGCGGCCGAGGTGAAGATGCACGCCGGATGCAGATAGGGCGTCGTCTCCACGCGCACGCGGTCGCGGCCCATGTCGCTCACGAGTTCCACGACCTCGCCATTGGCGATGCCCATGTGCGCAGCAGCATCGGCATTCATCTGCACGGCATCCAGGTCCGACCCAGCCTCGGCGGCACCTTGGGCCGCGAGCCTGCGCGAGGTATGCGACTCAAAGGGACGGTTGCCGCTAATGAGGCGAAACATCCCCGGGCCAGGCTCCACCATGGGAGCGATCCAGTTGAGTACACGACCCAGGCCGGCTCGTTCCCATACGTCGCTTGCCAGCGCAATTTTGCCGCCATCCAAGGGAATCGCCGGCTCGCCCGTACGCGACGGCAACGCAACACCCGTGTCGGCCCAGCCGCGCTCCTTGAGCTCGTCAAGATTGACCCCAAAAGGCGCTACCTGGGCAGCCGCCAGATCGTCAGACGTAAACTGGAAGTACTCGCCCACGCCACACGCCTGCGCCAGACCGGCAAAAATCTCCCGGCCGGGACGCGTGTCGTCATGCTGCACGGGCAGCACGGCATTACGGTAGAACATGCGCGCATCGTTGGTGCCTATCACCGTTCCCACGCCACGGTCGGCCTCCAGATACGTCACGTCGGGCAGCACGAAGTCAGAAGCGCGCGCTGTCTCGGACCAGCGAATATCAACGGTCACGAGCAGATCAAGCTGTTCCAGAATCGATAGCCACGCCCCGGCGTTGCCATAGCCCGCGCCGGGATTGCTGGCGTAAACGATCAGCCCGCGCAGGTCCCCGGCCAGAATCGACTGACCGATGGTCGTACACAGGCCGCGCACCGGATCGACCAGTGGATAGCGCTCGGACCCCAACTTAGGCTCACGCGGCATCGACGGCGTCGCAAAGCATGCGGGATCGAGGTCGCCCAGCGCAAGCGGCGTGGGTGGATTGAGCGCGCCGCCCGCATGTCCGATACAGCCCAGCAGCGCATCGACCAAGCAGATAGCGCGCGCGGTCTGGGTGCTATTGGCATACGCGATACCGATGCCACCATGAAAGCCCGCATCCACCACAGCGGCAGGCGCGGCGGCAGCGAGATCACGCGCCGTGGCGACAATCTCTGTAGCCGGCACGTCGCACATCGACTCGGCCCATTCGGGCGTCCAAGCAGCGGCCGCCTGCGCCAGCTCGTCAAAACCCGTGGTATAGCGGGTCACGAACTCGTGGTCATACAGGCCCTCGGAAATCAAGACATGGGCAATGCCCAGCAGCAAGGCCAGGTCGCAGCCCGGGCGCACGCGGAGCCAGCGATCGGCAATAGCAGCCGAACCGCTGCGCCGGGGGTCAACCACGATGATCTTCGCCCCGCGCCGGCGCACATCGTTGAGCGCGTCAACGGCCCCCATCGTCGACGAATCGACAATGGAACGCCCCAGGTACATGATGCAGTCGGTATGTGACAGGTCGGAGGCGGGACTATAACCCAGGCTGTGCTCCCAACCGGTAAGTCGGCTTACCTCGCAGGCACCGTCGGCACCGTACACGTTGGGCGAGCCCAGCGCATGCATAAAGCGATACGCCCAGTAGCGGTCGAACGAGGGCACGCCGAGCGTCATGCCCAGCGCACGAGGCCCGTGCTCGTCAACAATCCCCAAAAGTCGCTCGGCAATTTGGGCAAACGCCTCGTCCCAGGAAATCGCATCGAACCCCGAGCCATCAGCTCGTCGGCGCATGGGGTGCATGATGCGGTCGTGCTCGTCAAACGGCATTGCCAGGCGATGCCGACCGCGGGCGCAGAGGGCACGCGCCGCGCACGGATGCCCCGGCACCGGCAACTCGGCCACCACGCGACCATCCTCAACATGAGCCGCAAAGGCGCAATCGGCATAGCATCCCCCGCATGTGGTCACCACGGCACGACCGTCACGCTCCACAGCAGATGCCATCTCGATTACCCCTTTCACAAGCCAAACACAACAGGCCAACAGCCCGGCAACGAGCCCCAGACCCAAAAAGCCTCCCGCACGGCAACGCCCCGCGGGAGGCCCAACGTCAAACAGACGGTACCTTACGCCTCGGGCTTCTTGGCGTAGATAAACCAGTAGCCGAGCGCGACCAGAACCGCGCCGCCCACGATATTGCCCAGTGTGGCGGCGGACAGGTTAAACGCAATGCCCGCGGCGTTGAGCGCATCGGCGCCGGCGACCTTGGCACCATAGCCGCACGCGTGCATCACGGCGCCCATGGGCAAAAAGTACATGTTGGCGACGCAGTGCTCAAAACCACAGGCCACAAAGGCGGCGATGGGCAGCAGAATGCCCACGACCTTATCGACCACGGTCTTGCCGGCGGTACCGATCCACACGGCCAGGCACACAAAGATGTTGCACAGGATACCGCGGAAGAAGATCGTCACCCAGTCGATCGTCACCTTGCCGGCGGCGACGCTCACCATGGAATTGGCGACCGCCTCGCCGTTGAGCTTATAAATGCCGGCCATGTACACCAAAAAGACGATGAACAGGGCACCGACAAAGTTACCGACCCATACGACGGCCCAGGCCTTGAGCATCTGGGCCAGGGTGATCTTTTTACTCTTGAGCGCGCAGACCATAAGCGAATTACCGGTAAACAGCTCGGCGCCGCACACCAGCACGAGCACCAGGCCCAGGCAAAAGCACAGGCCGCCCACGACGCGCTGGGCGCCCCAGCCCAGCGTGCTATCGCTCAAGAACACGGTAAAGAACAGGCCGCCGAAGGCAATGAACGCACCAGCGAACATCGCCAAAACAAAGGCCTTTGCGACCGGCAGGTTGGCCTTGGTCACGCCGGCGGCCTCGGTCTTGGCCTCGATCGCGGCGGGCGCAAGGCAATCGGGAGCGGGATATTCTGCCTTGGAATCTGCCATGTCAATCACTTCTTTCCTAATCAGCAGGGACAAGCGCTCCTATTGCTCTTGTCCCAAGCGGACAAAGTGGGAAAAGTCGTTGGCGGCCACGGCGTCGTACACGGCGTCGACGGCGTCAAAGACCTCCGGGGACATAGGGTTGTAAAACTCCGTATCGCCCGGCTGAATCCCTATGAAGACGATATCTTCGCACGATTGCTCGATTTCCTCGATCAGAATCGACAAAGGGAGCGAATGCGTGGTGAACATCGACTTGCGGGCCACATCGCGCTTATCGAGCAGGCGGATAGACCCGACGGGCAGCACCATGTCGGCGGCATCGACCAAGACCAGGCGAGGCGGACGCTCGCGCTTGACCTCGATGATGTCGTCC
>CAVHBE010000090.1:5254-6548 GCA_963634045.1 Methanobrevibacter smithii | reverse complement strand
CAGTACTACATCGGCATCGACGTCGGCGGCACTTCGGTTAAGGAGGGCCTGTTCGACGAGGACGGCAACCTGCTTGCCAAGGCCAGCGTGCCCACGCCTCCTATCGTTGACGCCGCGGGCTTTGCCGCGGTGACCGAGGCTATCGACCAGGTGGTCGCCAAGGCACAGATTCCGCGTGCCTTTGTGGCGGGCATTGGCCTGGCCGTTCCGTGTCCCATCCCGGCGTCGGGCGATGCCAAGGTCAAGGCCAACATTGCCATTAACCTGCCCGAGCTGAGGGTCGCCATTCAGAAGCACTGCCCCGATGCGGTCGTTAAGTATGAGAACGATGCCAACGCCGCTGCCATGGGCGAGGCCTGGCTCGGTTCTGCCAAGGGCGTGCAGAACGTGGTGATGGTCACCATCGGTACCGGCGTGGGCGGCGGCGTTATCGTTAACGGCGACGTGGTATCGGGCGTTGTGGGCGCCGGCGGCGAGATTGGCCACATGTGCCTGAACCCGGCCGAGGAGCGCACCTGCGGCTGTGGCGGCCATGGCCATCTGGAGCAGTATTCCAGCGCCACCGGCGTGGTGAGCAACTACCTTGCCGAGTGCAAGAAGGCGGGCGTCGAGCCCATTGAGCTCACCGGCCCCTCCGATTCCAAGGACGTGTTCCAGGCCTGCCGCGAGGGCGACAAGCTCGCGCTGGCCGCAGCCGACACCATGGCCGACTACCTTGGCCGCGCCCTGGCGCTTATCGCCAACGTGGTCGACCCCGAGATGTTCCTGATCGGTGGCGGCGCGTCCGCTTCGGCCGATGTTTATCTCGACAAGGTTCGCGAGCACTTTAAGCAGTACGCGCTCTCTGCCTCGCGCGAGACGCCCATTAAGGTCGCTTCGCTCGGAAACGACGCCGGCATCATCGGTGCCGCCTACGTAGCCCTGCGCGCCGCCGGTAAATAGCTGGTGCAAGGGGGTCAGGTTACTTTGCACCAACACGGTGCAAAAGGGACAGTCTTGGCCCCCATGCCTGCCCCAAAATATGCCGTGACCCTTCCGTCTGCGAAGGCTCGGCATCGGCGTGCTACCATAGCTACGTCCAAGTACACATATCAAGTGGAGGATATCCATGGCAAACGTTCTTGTCTTTGGTCACCAGAACCCCGATAACGACGCCATCATGAGCGCCGTCGTCCTGTCCCAGCTGCTCAACCAGGTTGAGTATGCCGGCAACACCTACGAGGCCTGCGCCCTTGGTCAGCTTCCGGCCGAGTCCGCCAAGCTGCTCGCCGACGCCGGCATCGCCGAGCCCCGC
>CAVHBE010000090.1:0-5244 GCA_963634045.1 Methanobrevibacter smithii | reverse complement strand
CCTCACCGACCACAACGAGTCTGCCCAGTCCGTCGCCGGCCTTAAGGACGCCACGGTCTTTGGCGTTGTCGATCATCACCGCATCGGCGACTTCGAGACCGCCGGCCCGCTGCACTACATCTGCCTGCCCTGGGGCTCCAGCTGCACCATCGTCACCAAGCTCGCCGGCGTGCTCGGCGTTGAGCTTTCCGACGTCCAGGCTAAGCTGCTGCTCTCGGCCATGATGACCGACACGCTCATGCTCAAGAGCCCCACCACCACCGATGTCGACCGCGCCGTCGCCGCCAAGCTCGGCGAGCAGGTGGGCGTCGACCCGGTCAAGTTTGGCATGGAGGTCTTCCTCACCCGTCCGTCCGGCTCCTTTACCGCTGCCGAGATGGTCGGCAACGACATCAAGATGTTCGAGCCCGCCGGCAAGAAGCTGCTCATCGGCCAGTACGAGACTGTCGACAAGACCCGCGCACTCGGCATGATCGACGAGATTCGCGAGGCCATGCGCGCCTACGCTGCCGAGAAGGGCGCTGACGGCATTGTCCTGTGCATCACCGACATCATGGAGGAGGGCTCGCAGGTCCTGCTCGAGGGCGAGACCGAGGCCGCTCAGAAGGGCCTGGGCATTGCCGACGAGCACGACGGCGTCTGGATGCCGGGCGTCCTCTCCCGTAAGAAGCAGGTCGCTGCCCCCATCATGGCCGCCTGCTAGGTTTAGTTCACTAAACGCCACGACCGGATCGCGGACGCCCCGCGCTCCGGTCGTTTTTTGTGCATGGCGCCGCGTCGTCTCTTGGACAGGCGTGCCCGTGCCGTTGGGCAAATAATGTTCAACCTGTGGTTCCGCTTTTCGGCCACGCCTGCGTGCTTGTCGTGCAGGGTAGGCTAGATGCAAGCGTAATACGTTAGAGCGCGGCGCCGCCACTTGGGCGGGCCGTGCTTTTTTAAGACGGGAGCCTTCCCGTGAAAGGAGCCGCCCATGGCAGCACCCGAGCAGCTGTTCAACGTCCGTGAGCGCAAGCGTTTTGAGCGTCACGACATCTGGGAGCGCATCGCCGAGAACGGCACGATTTCCGCCGCCGTCATGGTCTTCGCCGCCATCGCCGCCGTCATTTGCGCCAATACCGATGCCTACGAGGCCATCCATCACTTTTTGGAGACCCCGCTGTATGTGGGTCTGGGCAACCTTACGGCCGGTCTCACCGTTGAGCTTTTCGTCAACGACTTTCTCATGGCGATTTTCTTTTTGTTGGTGGGTATTGAGCTTAAGTACGAGATGACGGTCGGCGAGCTCAAGAATCCGCGTCAGGCCATGCTTCCCATGCTGGCGGCCGTGGGTGGCGTCGTCGTTCCCGCCTGCATCTACCTGATCTTTAACCATGCCGGCGCTCACAACGGTTGGGCCATCCCCATGGCAACCGATATTGCCTTCGCACTGGGCGTGCTGTCGCTTTTGGGCAATCGCGTGCCCAACGGCGTGCGCGTGTTCTTCTCGACGCTCGCCATCGCCGACGACCTCATCTCTATCGCCGCCATCGCCATCTTCTACGGTCAGAGCCCCAATCCGTTTTGGTTGGGCGCCGCCGCGCTTGTGACCTGCGCGCTCGTGTGGCTCAACAAGACGCAGCATTACCGCCTTGCCCCGTATTCGGTACTGGGTTTGCTGTTGTGGTTCTGCATGTTCAAGAGCGGCGTACACGCCACGCTTGCCGGCGTCATCTTGGCTTTTACCATCCCGGCCAAGTGCGGCGTCAAGCTCGATAGCCTTACCGATTGGTTGGGCGAGTGCCTGCCGTTGCTCGATGACCGCTACGATGACGAGGCACACATCCTGGGCCAGCATGACTTTACCGTTTCGACCACTAAGGTCGAGCGCGTCATGCACCGCGTCACCCCGCCGCTCATCCGCATGGAGCGTCTGATCTCCACGCCGGTCAACTTTGTGATTCTTCCGATCTTTGCGTTCGTGAACGCACAGGTTCGCCTAGTGGGCGTGGACATGAGCACGCTGCTCACCGACCCGGTGACGCTCGGCGTGTACTTTGGCATGCTGCTGGGCAAGCCGATCGGCATCTTTGGCATGACGTTCGCCTTGGTCAAGCTCAAGGTCTGCGAGCTGCCGCACAATGTCAACTGGCACATGATTGCCGGTGTGGGCATTCTGGGCGGCATCGGCTTTACCATGTCGATTCTCATCAGCGGCCTTGCCTTCCCGACGGCCCAGTTTGAGGTCCTGGCCGCCAAGGCCGCCATCCTTGCCGGTTCGGTCACCGCTGCCGTGCTCGGTATGATCTACATGAGTGTGGTCTGCAAACACCTCGCGCCCAAAGACAAGTAAAAGCATATACAAGTTTGAAAACGCCGCCTGTGGACACCATCACAAGCGGCGTTTTAGTCAATGGGGACGTTCTTAAATGACTAGGTTTATTCCACGGTGCCGTAGACGGCGCCCCAGCCGTGGGCGGCCAAGGCGGAGTTGAGCTGGTCGCAAAGTGATTGGCGGTCGTAGTAGCCGGGCGGTAGCAGGTTGACGATTTCCATGAGGTCGGGCGCCAGGTCCAAGATCTCGGCCTGTACGATGAGATCCAGGCGGTCGATGGCGCGGCGGTCGTAAAACAGCCCGTCGACCAGGCGCTGCAGGTCACCGAATTCCTCGGCCTGAAACGATCCGTACTCCATAGTGCCTCCTTGGGCGCCCCACGCCGGCATGCGCGGCGATGTCGTAAATCATTGCGATGAACTTAATCTATCACGGCTTCATGCCGTTGCGGCGGTGGCGGTCTATACTTAGACGAACTGCAACGTCCCGCTTCGCGAAAGGTCGCACCCATGCAGACGATCTACCAGAAGATGGAAACCACCGAACTCGATGCCGCCATCGAGGCGCTCAAAGCCGAGGTCGCCGAGGTCAAGGCCAAGGGCCTGGCGCTCGACATGGCCCGCGGCAAGCCGTCGCCCTCCCAGGTGGACATCTCTCGACCCATGCTCGATATTCTCAATGCCGACGCCGATCTGCACGACGGCAACGTCGACTGCTCAAACTACGGTTGCTTTGAGGGCATTCCCTCGGCGCGCAAACTGGCGGGGGAGTTTCTGGGTTGCCCTGCCGAGCAGACGCTCGTACTGGGTTCGTCGAGCCTTCTGATCGAGCACGATATCGCCGGCATGTTTTGGCGCTGCGGTTCGTGCGGCAGCGAGCCTTGGGAGGCTTACGAGGCCGCGCACGACGGCAAGAAGGTCAAATTCCTGTGCCCTGTTCCCGGCTACGACCGTCACTTTGGCATCACCGCCGACCTGGGCATCGAGAACGTTCCCGTCGCGATGACCGACAACGGCCCCGACATGGACGAGGTCGAGCGCCTGGTTGCCGCCGACGACTCCATCAAGGGCATCTGGTGCGTGCCCAAGTATTCCAACCCCACGGGCATCACCTTTAGCGAGGACACCGTGCGTCGCCTGGTCGAGATGCCCACGGCCGCGCCCGATTTCCGCATCTTCTGGGACAACGCCTACTGCGTGCACGACCTGTACGACGAGACCGACGAGCTCGCCAATATCTTCGACCTCGCTCGCGCGGCGGGCACCGAGGATCGCGTGGTGGCCTTTGCCTCGACGTCCAAGATCACCTTCCCGGGCGCCGGCATCGGCTTTATCGGTGCGAGCCCCGCGGTTATCGCGGAGTTCTCCAAGCGCCTGAAGGCCGGCCTCATCAGCGCCGACAAGCTCAACCAGCTGCGTCACGTGCGTTTCCTTCCCACCATCGAGGCGGTCAAGGAGCACATGAAAAAGCATGCCGAGTTCCTGCGTCCGCGCTTTGAGGCCGTTGAGCGCAAGCTCACCGAGGGCCTGGGCGATACGGGCTGTGCCACCTGGACGCACCCCCGCGGCGGCTACTTTGTAAGCTTCGATGGTCCCGAGGGCTCGGCCCAGAAGGTCGCCGCGCTTTGCGCCGACCTGGGCGTCAAGCTCACGCCGGCCGGTGCCACCTGGCCCTATGGCAAGGATCCGCGCGATACCAACATCCGTATTGCGCCGAGCTATCCCACGGTCGAGGACCTGGAGGCCGCGCTCGACGTGCTGGTGCTGGCCGTTAAGCTTGTCGCTGCCGAGCTTGCTCGTGCCGAGCGCGCCTAACGCCTAGGGCCCCGCAAGTCCGCGCCCAGTACTATCCGCACTTTCGATACGTAAAGGAGCGTATACATGGATTTGGGTATTTCCACCAACCCCACGCCGGAGATCTACACCATTAAGGTAACCGGCGAGATCGATATCTCTAACGCCGATAGCCTGCGCAATGCTGTCGACCTGGCGCTCGAGCAGCCCACTGAGGCCGTTGAGCTCGATTTTGCCCAGGTGAGCTACATCGATTCGACGGGCATTGGCGTGCTCGTGGGCGCCGCGCACCACGCGGTCGACCACGGTAAGCGCTTTAGCTGCACTAATGTGCAGCCCCAGGTGATGCGCGTGGTTCAGCTGCTGGGCGTCGACCAGGAGATTTCGATCACGGCGGCATAATCTTTGCCCCCAAAAGGGCGTGCCGTTTGGCATATGTTTGTGATGCGCTCGGACGTTTTGGCGTCCGGGCGCTATACTTGACCGAATGAATAGACGAGTTCCGGCCGAATGGCGCGGTGCGGGCTCGACTCACATCGAGCCTTGGAGGTATGTGTGTTTGGTATTGGAGAGGGTGAGCTGGCAATCATCGTGGTCTTCGGCTTTTTGCTGTTTGGCCCGGATAAGCTCCCGCAGATGGGCCGCACGATCGGCCGTGCCATCCGTCAGTTCCGCGAGACGCAGGAAAAGATGACGGCCGTTGTTCAGTCCGAGATCATCGATCCGGTAAGCGAGGCTGCTTCGGCTCCGGTCAAGCCCAAGAAGGCTGCCGTCGATGACGATTCCGATGCGGACGATGATGCCGTCGAGACGGTCGCGCCCGCAAAGAAGGAGACCTTTGCCGAGCGCCGTGCCCGCCTTGCCGCCGAGAAGGCTGCGAGCGAGGGTGCCACCGAGGACGAAGGTATTGCCGAGGAGGCCAAGGGTGCAGAGCCTGCCGCCGCTGCTGCTGCCGCAGCCGAGCCCGAGCCTGCTGCAGAGCCGGAGCCCGAGCCCGAGCCGGCAGAGCCCACGACAGCTGACCTCTACGCCCGTCGTCCCCGTAAGCGCAAGGCTGTCGTCGACCAGCTCGCTCGCGAGCTCGAGGCCGAGGACGACGCCGCTGCCGCCGACGCCCCGAAGGGAGGCGATGAGTAATGC
>CAVHBE010000089.1:0-5079 GCA_963634045.1 Methanobrevibacter smithii | reverse complement strand
ACGAGCGCGGCATGGTCTACCAGATCTTCCCAGATCGCTATGCCCGCGACGAGCACTGGCGCGAGCGCACGCTGGCCGAGGTCGAAAAACCGCGTAAGGGCATTCAGCGCCGCATGGTCGAGGACTGGAACGAGCCGCCTGTGTACGAGCGCGCCGAGGACGGCTCCATCAAGACCTGGGACTTCTACGGCGGCTCGCTCAAGGGTATCCAGAATGACCTTCCTCGCATCGCCGAGCTGGGCTTTTCAGCCATCTACCTCAACCCCATTTTTGAAGCCGCGAGCAACCACCGCTACGACACCGCCGATTACACCAAGATCGATCCGATTCTTGGCACCGAGCAGGACTTTACTGAGCTGTGCGAGGCGGCCGAAAAGCTGGGCATTTCCATCATTCTGGACGGTGTGTTTAACCACACGGGCGACGATTCGATCTACTTCAACCGCTACGGCAACTACCCCGGCGTGGGCGCGTGGCAGAGCGAGGATTCGCCGTGGCGCGATGCGTTTTATTTCCACGAGGACGGCTCGTACGACTGCTGGTGGGGCGTGGGCAATATGCCCGCCATCAATGAGAGCTCCGATCTGGTGCGCGAGCGGCTCCTGGGCAAGGACGGCGTCATTCGTAAATGGCTGCGCGCCGGCGCTCACGGCTGGCGCCTGGATGTGGCCGACGAGCTTTCCGATGACTTCCTGACCGAGATCAAAAAGGCCGTGCTCGCCGAGAAGCCCGACGCACTGCTGCTCGGCGAGGTCTGGGAAGATGCCTCCAACAAGATCAGCTACGGCCATCTGCGTCGCTACCTGCAGGGCTCCGAGCTGGACTCTGCTATGGATTACCCCTTCCGCGACATGGTCATCGGCTTTTTGATGGGCTACAAAAACGCCTACCAAGCTGCCGAGGATATCGAGACCCTGCGCGAGAACTACCCGCGCGAGGCATTATCCTGCGCGCTCAATCTGCTGTCGAGCCACGACCGCCCGCGCATTATCTCGGTGCTCGGCGGTGGCCCCGACGAGTCGCAGCTGCCCGAGAGCGAGCGCAGCAAATGGCGCCTGGACGAGAACTCCATGGGCCTGGCCAAGAGCCGCTTTTGGCTGGCGACGCTCATGCAGATGACGTTCCCGGGCGTTCCCTCAATCTATTACGGTGACGAGTACGGCTTGGAGGGTCTCACCGATCCGGGCAATCGCCGCACCATGCCGACCAAGGAAAACCTGCACGACTTCGATACGTTCGCGATCGTCAAGAATGCCTCGGCCGTGCGCCGCGCGCTACCGTTTATGATCGATGGCGAGATCAAGGCCTTCGCGCTCAATGACGAAGTACTCGCTTATACGCGCACCGGTAAAGACGGCGAGTCCGCGACCGTCATCATCAACCGCAGCCTCCGCAATTCGCACCGCGTGACGATTCCGGCGCTCGACGAATGTGCGAGTGACGTGATCAGCGGTCATGAGTGCGAGATCCACAACGGTACGGTCACGCTCGATCTGTATCCGCTGGGCTCGTCGATCATCTATCACCATGCCGAGCAGCGCCTGCAGGAACCGCTCGATCACGGTGCGGGTGTTGTGTGCCACATCACATCGGTGCCGACCGACGACGGCAAGCCCGGTACGATCGGCGCGCCCACGCGTCGCTTTATCGACCATCTGGCCGCCATGGGCATGCGCTACTGGCAGGTTCTCCCCGTCAACCCCACGGACTTCTTCCGCTCCCCTTACGCTGGTCCTTCGGCCTTTGCAGGCAATATCGACCTGCTACCCGAGAGCCACGAGGAGCTAGCAGCCGACTTTGAAACCTGGAAGGCCCGCGGCGGCGAGGATGCCGACCCACTGTACACCGCGTTTAAACATCGCAATGCCGATTGGCTCGAGAAATACTGCGTCTACATGGCCGTTAAGAAGTACTTTGAGGGCGAGTCGCGCCATGATTGGCCGGCAGATGTCGCGCGCTACAACGAGCATTTGATCGACGACAAGCGCTTCCACGACGAGGCCGAGCTTCAGGCGTACATGCAGTACCGCTTTGACCTCGCTTGGTGCGAGCTCATGAACTATGCGCACAAGAAGGGCATCGAGGTTATCGGGGATATTCCTATGTACGTGTCCGACGATTCGGCAGACGCGTGGAGCGAGCCCGAGAACTTCTGGCTGTCTGATACCGGAAAGGCGATTGAGATTTCCGGTGCGCCGCCCGACAACTTTGCGCCCGAGGGCCAGATGTGGGGCAACCCGACGTTCCGCTGGGACTACATGAAGCAGAACGGCTATAGATGGTGGATGGATCGCCTGCGTCGTGCGTTCTCGCTCTACGACCGCGTGCGTCTGGATCACTTCCTGGGCTTCCACAGCTACTTTAGTATCCCCGCGGGCAAGGCTTGCGCCGACGGCCGCTGGCTGGCAGGACCGGGCAAAGACCTGTTCCAGACCGCCTATGACGAGCTGGGTCCTCTCAACTTTATCGCTGAGGACCTGGGCTATTTGACGCCCGGTGTTCGCGCCATGGCTTCGACCTGCGGCTTCCCCGGCATGGACGTGCTGGAGTTTAGCGACTACGACGTTCGTTGCGGTGTGCATCCCACGCCTGGCAAGATTCTCTACACCTCGACGCACGACACGTCGACGCTCACAGGCTGGTGTACGCGTTCCTTTGCCGGCGGCGACGAGCCGAGCGGTGTTGAGCTGGCGGCCAAGCTGATGAGCGACGCGCTGGCAAGCGACGCTCCCCTGGTGATGATACCGCTGCAGGATATCCTGGGGCTTGGCGACGACGCGCGCATGAACGTTCCGGGCGTGGCCACGGGCAACTGGACCTGGCAGGCTGACGAGGCGGACATTGCAGCCGCTGAGGACAAAACCGCACAGCTCCTGCGCAACAACCATAGATTCTGGGGCGAAGCGTGATAAAACCCCCGAAGTAGGGTACAGTTACAGACGTTTGAATTTTTGCGGGCAGAGTAATCTGCCCGCTTTGTGCTGAAAAGGAAGTATTATGGCGCGCTACGATTACAAGTGCTCGAGCTGCGGCAACGTGTTTGAGGTTGAGCATCCCATGTCCGAGACTCCCGAGGTCGTGTGCCCCAGCTGCGGTGCCCCGGCGGCCAAGACGTTCTCGGCCAGCGGCATTAAATTCGAGGGCAGCGGTTTCTACAACACCGATCAACGAAGCGGCGGCTCCAGCACCAGCGCCACCAGTGGCTGCTGCGCCAACTGCCCGCACAGTCACTAGGAACAACGCGGCCCCGCGATCGAAACCGATCGCGGGGCTGTTTCTTTAGCTACCCAGGTTTCCTTATGAGTTGCGGTGAAATAAGGAGTGTTTGGTGGGTAGAAGCCGTTATTCAATCCCTATTTCACCGCAACTTAGTAGTTACTTGTGGACCAGTCTGGCGCAGAAGTGGCCGTCGTAGGAGTCGGCGTTTACCGGCACGCTTTGGAAGAGGCCTCGATCGTTCTGGCGTACGGATACGAGCTTCTTGGCCTGATCGAACTCGGGGAGTTGCAGAATCTGTGCCTCGGAAAGCGGTGCCACGCTAAAGCCGGCACCCTCGGGAGAAGCAAGGAAAGCATCCACCACCTGCGTGTTCTCCTCGTCGAAGACGGAGCACGTCGCATAGATGAGCTCGCCGCCGGCAGCCACGCGCGCGGCAGCTTCCTTGAGCATCGTCAGCTGCAGTTTGGGCAGCTCAACCGTCACATCCTTTTCAGTCAGGCGCCAAGGTATCTCGGGATGACGGCGCATGGTGCCGGTGCCCGAGCACGGCGCATCGATAAAGACTGTGTCGAACTTAACCGGCTTGCCAAGCATGGCATCAAACGACGTCAGGACTTCATCAAGCTCGCAAGCATCGCCCGAAACCGTACGAACGCCCTGAATACCGGCCTTATGCAGGCGCGCGAGATTCAGGTCGCACTTGCGGTCATGAAGATCAAGTGCCGTATGCTGACGCTCATAGCCCGCACGTTTGGCCTGGCACATCATCACATAGGTCTTGGTGCCACGACCGGCACCAATCTCAAGGCAGCTTCCAGGACGCGTGGCTGCCGTGGCGATAAGCTGTGCGTTGAGATCAGATGCTACCGCGGCAGCACGCTTAAACACGCCCGACGCAACGGTGACCTGCGCATCGACCGGCGCATGGCAGCCCGGGAAGACAGGCGCGACGAGCTGCGAGATATACGGATCGGGCTTGGTCACAAAGGCGTTCTCATGCAGGGCCAGCGGCGCGGGGGCCAGATTGCCGGCAAAGTTAAGCGCACCCTCAGGCGTGTCGAACGATGCCATAATGCGAGCGCACAGCCAACGCGGCAGACCCATCAGGCGCGACAGGCGAACCAGGCGTCGATCAGACTCATCTACATCGGACGCCGTGGCAAAGTCCTCAACGTTGTCCGCGACCTTATGCAGCACGGCATTGGCCAAACCGGCGGCAGACTTAGCTCCGCTGCGCACCAGCTCAACGCCCTGACTCACCGCAACGCGACCAGGCGTATGCAGATAGAGCATCTCGAAGGCCGAGATACGAAGCGCCATGCGAACACGCGGCGCAACCTTTTTAGGCTTATCGAGAAACTGATCGAGCAGTTCGTCCAAAATACCCTGCGTGGCGGCCACACCAAGCGCCAAGCGAGCTGCAAAAGCGGATTCGCGCTGGTCATTAGCCTTGGCCGATGCGCGAGAGGACAGCACGTCGCGCGCATACATGCCGCGGCGATCGGCCTCCATCAGCACATCGAGCGCAAGCTTGCGCGCGGGAGACAGTTTGCTCATGACAGAACACCCCACGAAAGATCGGCACCCTGCAGGCCAGCAGCCCAAGCAGAAGCAGCCATGGCACGTTTGCCATCAGGCTTAACCTCGAGCAACTCAACCGAGCCATCGGAAAGACCCAGGTAAACACGCTTGGCCTTTACGAGAACCTGACCCTCGCCAAGCGACACATCAGCCGGCGCAGCATCGAGCACGCGCGCGGTCTTTCCGGCAATCACGCAACGAGCAGGCGCGGTATCGGACGAGGCCAGCACATGACGCACGCAATCAAGCGCCGCCATTTGCGGATCCAGACGCATCTCC
>CAVHBE010000088.1:0-4976 GCA_963634045.1 Methanobrevibacter smithii | reverse complement strand
TCGCGAGTTCCGCACGCAAAGGAAAGCACTTAATGTGCTTTCCGTCTTGCGCAGGACTGTAGAGCAGGAAACTTCATATGCGGCCCTCCCGGGCGCAAGCAAAAGGGCGACCCCTATCCGGAGTCGCCCTTGTTGAGCTGCTTATGTGCGGCTGTTACTCGGCGTCGTGGTGACGGCGGGGCTTGCGGCCTCCGTTGTCGCCGGGACGGCGCGGACGGTCGCTGCGCTCGGAGCGCTCGCGACGCGGACGCTCACGGCGCTGGAAGTGCTCGCCGTCGCCCTCAGAGGCACCCTCGGCGCGAGCCGGGGCCTCGGGCTTGTCAAGACGATCGAGCGAGATCTTGCCGCGATCGTCAACCTCGATGACGACGACCTTGACCTCGTCGCCCACGTTGAGGACGTCCTCGACCTTCTCCACGCGGCCCTTGGCAACGCGGGAGATGTGCAGCAGGCCGTCCTTGCCAGGCAGCAGGTTCACGAAGGCGCCGAAGGGCTGGATGGAGACCACGCGACCGGTGTACTCCTCGCCCGGCTCGGGAACCTTGATGATGAGCTTGATGCGCTCGACAGCCTGATCGACGGACTCGCCGGTACCGCCGACAAAGACGGTGCCGTCCTCCTGGATGTCGACCGAAGCACCGGTCTCGTCCTGGATGCCGCGGATGACCTTACCGCCGGAACCGATGACGTCGCGAATCTTGTCGGTCGGAACCTGGATGGAAACGATGCGCGGAGCGGTGCTGCGCGTGGTGTGGCGCGGCTCGGGGATCACATCGAGCATCTTCTGCAGGATGAAGGCGCGACCCTCCTTGGCCTGCTGCAGGGCGCGGGCCAAGATGTCGAAGGTGAGGCCGGTGGCCTTGTTGTCCATCTGGAGGGCGGTGATGCCCTCGGTGGTGCCGGTGACCTTAAAGTCCATGTCGCCCAGGAAGTCCTCGAGACCCTGGATGTCGGACAGGACCACGGTCTTGCCCTCCTCCTGGATCAAGCCCATGGCAATACCGGAGACCGGGCGCTTAATGGGCACGCCACCGTCCATAAGGGCGAGCGTGGAGCCGCAGGTCGAAGCCATCGAAGAGGAGCCGTTGGACTCCATGACCTCGGAGACGACGCGGATGGCGTAGGGGAACTCGTTCTCGTCGGGGAGCACCGGAAGCAGGGCGCGCTCGGCCAGGTTGCCATGGCCGATCTCGCGGCGCTTGGGGCTGCCCATGCGGCCGGTCTCGCCGGTGCAGAACGGCGGGAAGTTGTAGTGGTGCATATAGCGCTTGCCCTCGGTGGGCTCGATGGTATCCAGACGCTGGCCCTCGTTGAGCATGCCGAGCGACAGGACGGAAAGCACCTGGGTCTGGCCGCGCTGGAACAGGCCGGAGCCGTGAACGAGCGGCAGGTAGTTGTCCTTCACCATGATGGGACGGATCTCATCGGCGGCACGGCCGTCGACGCGCTCACCAGTCTCGACGACCATGGTGCGCATGGCCTTCTTCTCGAGCTTCTTGAGCGCCACGGGGATCTCGCGCTCCCAAGCGGCCTGCTCCTCCTCGGTAAACTCGGCGCGGATGGACTCCTTCAGAGCCTCAACCTTACCGATACGAGAGAGCTTGTCGGCATCACGAAGGGCGGCCGCTATCTCGTCGTAGTGGGCGAAGATGCGCTCCTGGACCTCCTCGACGGGCTGGTCGAGCGGGTACTCCTTCTTGACGATGGGGCCGTTGACCTGCTCCCACTCGGCGACAAACTCGTCCTGAGCCTGGCAGAAAGCGGCAAGGGCCTCCTGGCCAAACTTCATGGCTGCGAGCATGTCGTCCTCGGAGATCTCCTCGGCGCCGGCCTCGACCATCGAGATGAAGTCGGCAGAGCCGCCCAACTCCAGGTCCAGATCGGAGTTCTCGCGCTCCTCATAGGTGGGGTTAACGATAAACTCGCCGGTCTCCACGTTACGGCCGATGCGCACGCAGGCAAGCGGGCCCTCGAAGGGCACGCCGCCGAGCGTCATGGCCAGGGATGCACCCATGACGTTGATGACATCGAAGGGGTTGACCTGGTCGGCGACGAGCGAGGTGGCGACGATGTGCACCTCATTGCGGAAGCCGTCCGGGAAGCTCGGGCGAATCGGACGGTCGATCATGCGCGCGGTAAGCGTGGCCTTCTCGCTGGGACGGCCCTCACGCTTGAGGTAACCACCAGGGATGCGGCCGGCGGCGTACATCTTCTCGTTGAAGTCGACGGTCAGCGGGAAGAAATCGTAGTTCTTGCGCTCCTTGGAGACGACCACGGTGTCGAGCATCGTGGTGTCGCCCTGCTTGACCAGGCAGGCGCCGGTAGCCTGCTTGGCAAGCTCGCCGGACTCAAAGGTGTAGGTCTTGCCGTACAGCTCAAAGGTCTTGGATACGAGTGTCATTGTTCTCCTTTACCCCGCAGACCCCTTGCCTGCGGGCTTCTCATGTGACGCGAGCCCCCTGCCCCCGCCACGCTTCAGAGCGTGATTGTTCACGCCCGTACACAAAAAGAGCGCCCCGCTGCGCAGGACGCTCTTAGCATGTACAAATCCTTACTGGATGTTGTCGCGGATGCCCAGAGCCTTGATGAGCTCACGGTACTCGACGATGTCGTTCTTCTTGATGTAGGAGAGAAGACGACGACGACGGCCGACGAGCATGAGCAGGCCACGACGGGTGTGGAAGTCCTTCTGGTGGGACTTCATGTGCTCGGTCAGCTCCTTGATGCGCTCGGTCAGGATGGCGACCTGAACCTTGGGGTTGCCGGTGTCGACCGGGGTGTTACCGAACTGGACAGTCAGCTCCGCCTTGCGCTCTTTGGAAACAGTCATTGTTTCACCTTTCGTTTTACGTCGCCCGCGGGCGACTCGATTCGCCTCGGACTGGGAAGCCGCCGGTGGAGCGAGCAACCAAGGTCGAGGTACCAACAGGTCGGCATGATACCACAAGCAGCCCGCGCCTGCGCATCATCACCGACCCAACATGAATTCCATCGCACGGAGGCGTTGATCGGCGTGCGTCGCAGCCCAAACATGCGAAAGCCCCAACAAAAAGGCTGCGGTATGGGGGTCGACCCTCTCGGCCATGAGCGCATCGAAGGTCATGGACATGAGGGCGCGCAGCCACGCGACCTCACCGGTCGACACCAGCTCGGCACCCGGAACGCTCGAAGCGCACGACCCGCACATGAGACCGCCCGCCTGGGGCGAAAAATACGACAACATGGGGTCTCCGCACAGCACGCAGGCCGAAAAATCGGGTCGATAGCCAACGTGCGACAGCAGCTTAAAGACATATGCCGCCACAAGTAGATCCATGTGTGCCGTGTCGAGCCCACTGCCCACCAGGGCAAGCGCTCGCTGCGTTATAGCAAAGGTAAACGGGTCCTCGGCGTCCTCGAACGAGCACACGCGCGCGACCTCGGCGATCGCACTTGCGGCGCAGGTCGTCTCGTAATCGGGCGCAGCGCCGAGCGGCGCTTCCATAAGCTCGGCCTGGGAAACCACGTCGAGTGACCGTCCATGCGCGAGCAGCATATCGACGGTACAGAACAGCTCGCAGCGCGCAGCCAGGCGTCCACCGGGTTTGCGGGCGCCCTTTGCCACGGCACGAACCTGCCGACCCCGCTCGTCAAGCATCGTCAGGATCAGGTCCGTCTCTTTGAGCTTCGTCTTATCGAGGACGAGCACCTTCGTACGATATGTCCGGGAGCCTGCCATGCGCGCCGCGTGTCCCTAATCTTCGGCGTTGTAGCCGAAGCGGCGAATCTGGGCCTCGTCGTCACGCCAGCCGGCCTTGACCTTCACGTCCAGCTCCAAAAAGACCTGCGTGCCAAAAATGCGCTCAAGATCGCGACGGGCGTCGATACCGATATGCTTGATCATCTCGCCGCCCTTGCCGATGATGATGCCCTTTTGGCCCTCGCGCTCGACGTAGATGGTGGCGTGCACGCGCAGTACCTTCTTGGTCTGCTCGAGCGCATCGCAGATCACGCCAACGGAGTGCGGAATCTCGTCACGGGTGCGGCGCAGAACCTTCTCGCGCACAAACTCGGCCACAAGGGTCTCGTCGGAAGCGTCGGTACCCATGTCCTCGGGGAACCAACGCGGACCCTCGGGCAAAAAGTGCGCAACGGTCTCGATAAAGGCATCGACGTTGAAGTTCTTGACCGACGACGTCACGATCTCGTCGTCATACTCCATGAGCTCGTGGGCGGCCTTGAGCTGTTCCATAACCTGGGCGGGATCGGCCTCATCGGCCTTGGTGAGCACCAGGACCTTCTTGGAACGGGCGCATCTGACGCGCTCGGCAACCCAAGCGTCTCCCCTGCCGATCGGCTTGGTGGCATCAATCAAAAACGCGACGACATCGACATCGTTCAGCTCGAACAACGCGCTCTTGTTGAGCTCGGACCCCAGGCCGTCCTTGGGCTTATGAATACCCGGGGTATCGACAAAGACCAGCTGATAGCCGGGACGGTTGACGACGGCGCGCATGCGGCGGCGGGTCGTCTGGGCCACCGGTGAGGTGATGGCGACCTTTTTGCCATAGCAGGCATTAAGTAATGTGGACTTGCCTGCGTTGGGGCGTCCGACCAGGGCCACGAAGCCGCTGCGGAAACCAGGCTCAACGTCGCCAAAGCCCGCGAGGTTGTCGTCCTCGTCGCACAGGGCGTCGAGCTCCTCATCGCTCATGCCCTCAAACGGGTCGAACTCCTCGACATCCTCGAGCCCCTCGGTATCCACCGCGTCCAAAGTCTCGTCGTCCAGGATCTCATCGGTAGGCAGCATATTGTCGGACATGGGAATCCCTTTCTAAATAAAGCCGAGCGCGTGGGCAAAAACCAGCACGCCCACAATCGCGGCGGTGATGGAAAGAATGTATACAGAGGCGGCGGCGATGTCCTTCGCACGCTTGGCCAGCGGATGGAGCTCCTGGGTCGCTAGGTCGACGATAGCCTCCATAGCGGTGTTGCAC
>CAVHBE010000087.1:0-5812 GCA_963634045.1 Methanobrevibacter smithii | reverse complement strand
ACCCGTCCCAGCGTATCGAGTTCTTTGTGGTCGCCGACGCCTGCACCGACAACACGGCACAGCTTGCGCGCGAGGCGGGCGCCATTGTCTATGAGCGCAACGACCTGGCCCGTAAGGGCAAGAGCTGGGTCATGGACTTTGGTTTCGACCGTATTCTTAACGAGTATCCCGATACGTTTGAAGGCTACTTTATCTTCGATGCCGATAACGTCATCTCCCGCGATTACGTGTCCAAGATGAACGATGCCTTTGACCAGGGCTTCCATGTGGTCACGAGCTATCGCAATTCCAAGAACTTCGGTAGCTCGTGGATCTCGGCGGCTAATGCCACGTGGTACCTGCGCGAGGCGCGCTTTCTCAACAACGCGCGCAACATCTGCAAGACGTCTTGCGCCGTCTCGGGTTCGGGCTACCTCATCTCCGCCAGTGTTATCGAGGGTATGCACGGTTGGCAGTTCCACACGCTGACCGAGGATATTCAGTTCACCACGTTCTGCGCCATTCACGGCATTCGCATTGGCTATGCGCCGGCGGAGTTCTTTGACGAACAGCCCGTGACGTTTAAAGCTTCCTGGAAGCAGCGTATGCGTTGGACTAAGGGCTTCTACCAGGTGTTCTTTACGTATGGTAAGCACCTGGTCAAGTCGACCTTCCGCTACCATCGCTTTGCCGCCTACGACATGTTCATGACGATCGCCCCGGGTATGCTGCTATCGCTGATCTCGATGCTCGCCAATGCGACGTTCCTCATCGTGGGCGGTCTTTCGCATGGCTTTTTGGCTACCGAAGTCGAGATGCAAGCCTGCGCCGCTTCGCTCATTTTGACCTTCGCCATGATGTATCAGACGTTCTTTATCCTGGCGCTGCTCACGACCATCTTTGAGTACAAGCATATTCACTGCGCGCAAAAGTGGCGTTTGGTGACCAACCTGTTTACCTTCCCGATCTTTATGTTCAGCTATATCCCCATTACGGTGGCTGCTCTGTTCCTAAAGGTCGACTGGGTGCCGACGCAGCACGCCGTGAGCGTTACCCTCGACGAGGTCATGCAAGGCGCCAAATAACCACGATCAAAACCACCACAAAGGGACAGCACCTTTGTGGTGGTTTTTGCGTTTGAGCTGCTGCCCAAGGAGGTGTTCGATGGTCTATATTCCGTTTTGGATTTGCATCTTTGCCGGCGCGGCGATTGATGCCCGCGAGCGACGGTTTCCCAATCAGCTTGCCGGCGCGTGTGCGGTGGCGGCGTTTGCAGGCGTTTGGCTCGACAAGGGCGTTAACACGGCGCTTGACCATGCCGGTCTTGCTGCCATCGCCTACCTTGCCCTTATGCTTACTGAGTCGCTTTGGCGTCGTGTTCGCCACGCTCCTGGCATTGGTATGGGGGACGCCAAGGCGCTCTTTGCCCTTTGTACCTTCGATCCCTTGGGTGGTATCGTCGCGTTTGCGGCTGCGCTCCTGGCCCTTGCCGCCGCCTGTCTCATCGCAAAATCGCGCTCCCTGCCATTGCTGCCGTTTTTGGTGCCGATATTTGCCATAATCGAGGTTGTGGGTAGTACGCTGTAACCGTTTGCGCGCCCTTTTTAAGGAGCATGCCATGGCAACCAATCAACAGACAGCCGCCATTAAGGCGCGTATGGATCGCATTCCCGCGGCGTTGTCGCCCGAGTTGGTCGGGCGTATCGCCGCCGACCGCGGCTCAGGTGTCGTTAATCCCTATCGATGCGGTGACGACCAGGTCATCCGACGTGTCGATCGAGCCACAGACGAGGGCACGCTCATGCGTCCGGCCTTTATGCGCGATACCGAAAAGATTCTGCATCTGCCCGCATACACCCGTTATGCAGGCAAAACGCAGGTCTTCAGTTTTCGCAGCAACGACGACCTGTCGCGTCGCGGTCTGCACGTGCAGCTTGTCTCGCGCATCGCTCGCGATATTGGACGTGCCCTGGGGCTCAACTGCGATCTGATCGAGGCGATTGGCTTAGGCCACGACTTGGGTCACACGCCCTTTGGCCATGCCGGTGAGCGATTCCTCAACGATATCTATCACGATCGCACGGGCCGCTATTTTTTCCATAACGTTCAGTCGGTCCGCGTGCTCGACGTGCTGTACGGCCGCAATGTGTCGCTCCAGACGCTCGACGGCGTACTGTGCCACAACGGCGAGTACGAGCAACGTGTGTTTGAGCTCTCGGATATGGGCTCCTTTGACCAGTTCGATCAGACGGTTGAGGATTGCATTGCCACGGGTTATAGCGCAATCGAGCACCTGCGCCCCATGACGCTCGAGGGCTGCGTGGTTCGCATCTCGGATATCCTTGCCTACGTGGGGCGCGATCGCCAAGACGCCATTGCGGCGGGTCTGCTGTCACCCGACGCCTTTGATGATGACCTGGGCGGGGCATACAACAGCTGGATCCTTACGCATGCCTCCATCGATATCGTCGAGCACAGCTATGGTAAGCCACGCATCGAGATGAGCGAGGACCTGTTTGAGGAGATCCGCCGAGCCAAGCGCGAGAACTACGAGAAGATCTATAGCAAGGGCGGCATTGAAGGCGACTCCGAAGCGGAGCTGCGCGAGGCCTTCGAAAAGCTCTACGACCGTTGCCTGCAGGATATAAACGAAGGCGACGAGTCTTCGTATATCTTTAAGCACCACATTTCTCGCATTGAGCGGCAGCTTTTCTACTACGATCGCACCTATGCCTGGCAGGACGACAAGGATCAAGCGGTGGTGGATTACATCGCGAGCATGACGGACGGCCATTTCTGTGAGCTCACGAGCAAGCTGTTCCCGGGATTGAAGTTTCCGCACCGTACCTATATTAACGAACGGTAGTTCGTATTTATTCGGTATACTGTTGGTGGAAAACGTTTTTGATTGACGCACGGGATGGCTATGGACGACCTTTTTTCTGCTTCGACGCGCGAGCGTTCCTTTCAGAATGCGCCGCTTGCGGTGCGCATGCGGCCCAATTCGCTCGACGAGTATGTGGGCCAGCAAAAGGCCGTCGGTAAGGGTTCGTGGTTGCGTGCCGCAATTGAGCACGATGTGCTGTCGAGTGTGATTCTGTACGGGCCGGCCGGTACGGGCAAGACGACGCTGGCACATATTATCGCCAACCATACTAAGAGCGAGTTTGTCGAGGTCAGCGCTGTGACGGGCACCGTAAAGGATCTTCGTCGCGTGATCGACGAGGCTAAGACGCGCCTGAATACGTACGACCGCCGCACCTTTCTTTTTATCGACGAGATTCATCGCTTTTCCAAGTCGCAGCAGGATGCCCTGCTGCATGCAGTTGAGAACCGTACCGTCATTATGATTGGCGCCACGACGGAGAATCCGTACTTCGAGGTCAACTCGGCATTGCTCTCGCGCGGTCGCGTGGTGGAACTTGAGCATCTTAAAGACGAGGATATCGCCACGCTTATTGAGCGTGCGCTCGAGGCGCCGCAGGGTTTGAACGGTAAGTTCTCGGCCGATGAGGATACGGTTAAGACCATTTGCACGCTGGCAGCGGGTGACGCTCGATCGGCGCTCACGACGCTCGAGCTTGCGAGCGAGATTGCCGTCACGCGCCCCGATACCGAGGGAACGCCCGCGCCGGCGGCGGGGGAGCGCTATCCCATCACTGTTGACGACGTAAAGATTGCCAATCCGCGCCGTGGCTTTTCGTACGACAAAAACGGTGACATGCACTACGACATCATCAGTGCGTTTATTAAGTCTATGCGCGGTAGCGACCCCGATGCCACGATTTATTGGCTCGCGCGCATGATTGACGCGGGGGAGGATCCTAAGTTTATCGCTCGTCGTATTATGATTCAGGCTTCTGAGGATGTTGGCAACGCCGACCCACAGGCGCTTTTGGTGGCACATGCCGCGTTTAAGTCTGCCGAGGTCATTGGCTATCCCGAGTGCCGTATTAATCTGGCTCAGGCTGCTCTCTATGTGTGCTTGGCGCCTAAATCCAACGCGTGCGAGGCTTCGATCGATGCGGCGTTGGCCGATATCCATTCAAGTGGGCTGCGCGAGGTGCCGAGTTATCTGCGCGATCGTCATCGCCCGGGCAGCGACGAATACGGTGTGTATAAGTATCCGCATGATTATCCCGAAGGCTGGGTCGATCAGCGTTATTTGCCCGAGGGGTTGGAGCGCGGTGCGTTTTGGCAGCCTGCCGGCCGCGGCTGGGAAGAGTGGCGCGTAGAGCAAAGCGAGCGCGACCGTAGCGGCAATGCGCCCAAGTAGGTCATTGGCACCTCGCACATCCCCTTTGGGTATCTTTCCCCTTCTTTGGGGTACCATGAACAGCGTCTGTATTTCGATTCCTTCGGGAGGCTTGTATGAGTCCCATTCAAATCGCCCTGCTGCTGCTCGCCGTTGCCGGTGTGTGGGCTGTTATCGAGCTCGCGCTCACACTGCGCAAGACCCGCGACGTCGTTGATTCGCTCGACAAGACCGTAAACGATCTCAATAACACCATCGCCGAGGCTCAGCCTGTGGTGGCAAAGCTTGATGGCGCTGTCGATGAGCTCACCCCCGCGCTGGCGCAGGTTGAGCCGCTCCTCAAGTCGAGCAAGACCGCCGTCGACGCGCTTACCTCCAATCTCGTAGAGGTCGAAGCTGTGGTTCGCGACATTTCCGAGGTTACGGGCAGCGTGGCCGAGGCCAGCAATGCCGTATCGAGCGTGACTGATTCTGCTGCTGGTGCCGTGCAGAAACTCTTTAACAAGGTGAAGGCTCCCGCGGCCGACGCCGAGCGCAAGCTTTCCGCTGCCGCTGAAGCCGAGCAGCCGACCGAGCGTGTCCTGATTGACGAAGCCGGGGACGATGCCGCTGCTGGTGACGATGATGCGCAGAAGCCCGCAGCCAAGCCTACTCAGTATTACACCTATACGCCCGCCGAGACCTCCGAGGAGTCCTGCGATGAGTAGCGAAGCAACCTGCCCCATTACGCTGAGCGTTGCCGGTGATCCGCGTCTCGCGCGCCTTGTGCGCATGACGGCGGCAAATGTCGGTGCGCTGTGCTCTATGTCCGTCGATCGTATCGAGGACATCCGTATGGCTGCCGAGGAGGCCTTCATCTTTGGCTGCACGGCCGTTGATTCTGACGACATTTCGATCAAATTCGACGTCGACGAATCGCACGTGGGCATGACCTTTACCTTTGGTGACCAGGCGACTGTCGATGAGGATGATCAGGCTGCCGTGTATGCCGAGCTCATTCTGGCAAGCGTGTGCGATTCCTACGAAAAGACCGCGGCGCCCCTGACGCTTTCCCTCGACCTCAAGGCGGATATCTAATATGACCGAACGTTCCCGGAGCGGTAAGACCGCTTGGGACAAGGAGAAAACCCGCGAGCTGTTTCGTCGCTACAAAGAGACCGGTGATCCGGACGCACGTGAGCAGCTCGTCATGTCCCATATGAACCTGGTAAGGTTTCTTGCCAACAAATTTAAGAACCGCGGCGAGCCGCTCGACGACCTCATGCAGGTCGGCTATCTGGGTTTGCTCAAAGCTATCGACCGCTTTGACCCCGAGCGCGGACTCGAGTTCACGACGTTTGCCACGCCTACCATCCTGGGCGAGATTAAGCGTCACTTTCGCGACAAGGGCTGGAGCGTGCGCGTGCCGCGCCGTCTGCAGGAGCTTTCTGCCAAGGTCAACCAGGCTACCGACAAGCTCACTAACGAGCTGCAGCGCTCGCCTAAGGTTGAAGAAATCGCTGAGTACCTGGGTGTGACCGTCGACGAGGTGCTGGAGGCCATGGAATCGTCTTCGGCCTATACCTCGGTGCCCATCGA
>CAVHBE010000086.1:0-6271 GCA_963634045.1 Methanobrevibacter smithii | reverse complement strand
GCCGCAACGAGGGCAGACCTCGAGGTTGTCGTGCAGGCGCGCCTCATCGATCACGCGGCGGCACTCCGGGCACTTGATAAACACGTGGCGCGCGGGAAACTCGGCGCACGACTCGGTCATCGGTCCCTCGAGGACGTTGACCGTCTTCGCTTTTCTATTCATCAGCATAGAGATGCCCCATCAGATCGGTGTGATACATGCCCGACAAGAACTCGTCGTTTGCCAGCACGTCGAGCTGAAGCTCGCTGTTTTCGCTCACGCCCTCAATCACGAGCTCGCCCAGGGCCGAGCGCATCTTGCGAATGGCGCCGTCACGCGTGGGCGCACACACGATGAGCTTGCCAAGCATGGAGTCGTAGTACGGCGGAACGTTCGCACCGGTAAACATGGCGGAATCCCAGCGCACGCGCGGACCACCCGGCACACGCAACGCGGTGACCGTTCCGCATGACGGCAGAAAGTCCGGCGTTTCGGCATTGATGCGGCACTCCATGGCGTGGTTGCGGACCGGCATGTCCTCCTGCTCAAAGGGCAGAGGCTGGCCGGCTGCCACGCGCAGCTGCCACTTGACCAAGTCGGTATCGGTCACAAACTCCGTAACCGGATGCTCCACCTGCAAGCGCGTGTTCATTTCCATAAAGTAGAAATTGCCGTCGTCCGAATACAGGAACTCGATGGTACCGGCTCCTTCGTAGCCGACGGCACGAGCCAGGTCACGCGCTGCCTTGTGCATGCGAGCACGAATGTCGTCGTGTCCGTCGAGGCACGGCGCGGGGCTCTCCTCGATTAGCTTTTGGTTGCGCCGCTGCACCGAGCACTCGCGCTCGCCGAGCGAAAACACATGGCCCTGCTTATCGGCCATAATCTGCACCTCAACGTGATGCGCCGGCGCGACGAACTTCTCCATGTAGCACTCGCCGTCGCCAAAAACGGCCTCGCCCTCGGCGCGTGCTTCAATAAAGGCCTTTGCCGCATCTTCCACGCGCTCGACCTTACGAATACCGCGACCGCCGCCGCCCGCACGCGCCTTAATAAGCACGGGGCAGCCAATGCGCTCAGCCTCGGCCGTTGCCTCCTCGGGACTTTTGAGCAAATCGCAGCCCGGCACGATGGGCACGCCCGCCGCGGCAGCCGTTCGACGTGCGGCGTCCTTGTCGCCCATGCTGTCGATCACCTTGGCCGAAGGACCAACAAACGCCAAGCCATACTTGTCGCAGTCACGCACGAAGCTCGCCTTCTCGGAAAAGAAGCCATAGCCGGGATGAATTGCCTTAGCTCCCGACTTTACGGCACAGGTGAGCACAGCATCGTCGTTGAGGTAGCTCTCGACAAGACGCGGGCCGCCGATGCAATACGCCTCGTCGGCAAGCTGCACGTGTAGCGCGTCCGCATCGGCCGTGGAATAAACGGCAACGGTTTTGATGCCCATATCGCGGCACGCGCGGATAACACGGACAGCGACCTCGCCGCGGTTGGCGATGAGCACTTTATCGAACATGAAGCCTTCCTTAACTTTCGTGCATGAGTGCAAAAGACATATCGGCGCGGCAGCAAACCTCACCGTTGACGCTCGCAGTACCCGTCGCAAAGCGGAACGGCCCGCGCGCACGCGTGATGGTGCACACCAGATCCACCGTGTCGCCCGGGCGCACCGGACGCTTAAAGCGCACCTTGTCCAGACTCGTGTAGAACGGCGTCGCGCCGCGCGCCTCCCCATCGCCCATCAGCAGCACGCAGCAGTTTTGGGCGAGCATCTCGCACTGGATCACGCCGGGGACCACCGGGTTTCCCGGAAAATGCCCCTGCAAAAAGTATTCGTCGCCCGTAATCGTGATCTTGCCGTGGGCCTCGTCGCCCACCAGCTCGGCTTCGTCGAGCAAAAGCATCGGCTCGCGATGCGGTAACAGCTTCTTGAGCTCTTCTTTGTTCATGGATATCACCTATCCGATCCTCATGAGGCAGCTGCCGAACTCCACGAGGTCGCCGTCGGCCACGCAGATCTCGAGCACCTCGCCATCCGCCTCTGCCGTCACCTCGTTGAGAACCTTCATGGCCTCGATGATGCAAAGGGTCTCGCCAGCCTTGACCTTGGAGCCCACATGCACAAACGGTTCGTCGCCCGGCGCCGGGGCAGCATAGAAAACGCCGACCATGGGAGCGGTCACCTCGGTGCCCTTGGGCTCCGGTGCGGCGGCAGGTGTCTGCGCGGCGGGCTCCGGTGCGGCAGGCGCGACTGTGGGAGCTGCAACTGGAGCGGCCATAGCGCTCGGCATGGGCATGGGCACGGCAACCGGCTGTGCGGCGCTCGCGCGCTCGAGTTCGACCGCGGTGCCATCGGGCTCCTCAACGCGCACGCGCGTGAGGCCGCGGTCCTCCATAACATCGGCTATCTCGGCAAGTCTTTTGGAATCCATGCTCTAGCTCCTCGTATATCTACGCAGCGCGATGGCGGCGTTGTGTCCGCCAAAGCCCAGGTTGGTCGAAAGCGCCCAGGTAAGGTCGGCGCGAACCGCGCGATTGGGCGTGTAGTCAAGGTCGCAGGCGGGATCGGGCGTGTGGTAGTTAATGGTCGGCGGCACCACGCCCTGCTCGAGCGCCATGGCGCAGGCCATGACCTCGATGGCGCCCGTGGCACCGATCATGTGGCCGGTCATCGACTTAGTCGACGAGACGTGCGCGGCGCGCGCCGCGTCCTCGCCGAGCGCACGCTTAATGCCCGCCGTCTCGGACGAATCGTTGAGCTTGGTA
Organism: Methanobrevibacter smithii; assembly: GCA_963634045.1. Lineage (GTDB taxonomy): Bacteria > Actinomycetota > Coriobacteriia > Coriobacteriales > Coriobacteriaceae > Collinsella. Next base: position 3,523 of record CAVHBE010000086.1, on the reverse strand, counting down.
GATGTGCCGTGGGCATTGATGTAGAGACCCTCGGAAGGCTTGACGTCGCCCTCGGTCACCGCCAGCGATATCGCGCGGGCAATGCCGGCAGCCTCGGGATCAGGGCTCGTGATGTGATAGGCATCATCGGTGTTGCCGTAGCCCACGACCTCGGCATAAATGTGCGCACCGCGCGCCTGCGCATGTTCCATGCTCTCGAGCACGAGCACGCAGGCGCCCTCGCCCATCACAAAGCCGTCGCGGTCTGCATCGAACGGACGGCAGGCCGTCGCGGGATCGGGGTTGGTGGTCAATGCGCGGCAGGACGTAAAGCCCGCAACGGCATCGGGGATAATTGCAGCCTCGGCGCCGCCCGCGAGGATCGCGTCGGCATAGCCGTGCTTGATGGCGCGGAACGCCTCGCCCACCGCATGGGCCGAGGTGGCGCAAGCGGTCACGACGGGCAGGGTCGGCCCCTTTGCTTTGTGACGGATTGCGATGTTGCCCGATGCCATGTTGGGGATCATCATCGCGATCATGTAAGGCGATGCGCGGCGGGGCCCACGGTCGGCAATCGTATGGACGTTGTCGACGAGTGTCTGCATGCCGCCCACGCCCGAGCCCACGTAGACGCCCAGGCGCTCGCGATCGATGGCGCCTTCGACATCAAAGCCCGCATCGTGCATCGCCTCGTCCGAAGCCGCCATCGCAAACTGAACGCAGGGGTCGAGATGCTTGGCGTCACGCTTGCCAAAGTACTCGTTGCCGTCAAAGCCCTTGACCTCGGCTGCCACCTTGACGGCAAACGCATCGGTATCGAAGTGCGTGATCGGGCCGATGCCGCACGTGCCGGCGCACATGGCCGCCCAGGTGGCAAGCGCGGTGTTGCCGAGCGGCGACACGGCACCGATACCGGTGATTGCAACTCTCTGTTCCATCATGGTCTCCTCATCCAAGCCGTTCTTCGGCCCTGGTTTCTACATCGCCATTCCGCCGTCGACGCGTACGACCTCGCCCGTAATGTAGGCAGCCGCATCGCTCGCCAAAAAGCGCACCACGCCGGCCACTTCCTCGGGGCGCGCCATGCGCTTTAGGGGAATCTGCTCCTCGGTTGCCGCGCGAACCTTCTCCGAGAGCTTTGCCGTCATATCCGTCTCGACAAACCCGGGTGCGACCGCGTTCACTCGTACGCCGCGGGGCGCAAGCTCGCGCGCTACCGCCTTGGTCAGGCCGATGACGCCCGCCTTGGAGGCAGCGTAGTTGGCCTGCCCGGCATTGCCCATCAGGCCCACAACCGAGCTCATGTTGATGACGCAACCGCCGCGCTGGCGCATAAAGGTCTTGGTGAGTGCGCGCGTCGTATTGAACGTGCCCTTGAGATTGACATCGAGCACGCGGTCGAAGGCATCGTCACCCATACGCATGAGCAGGCCGTCGCGCGTGATGCCGGCGTTGTTGACGAGCGCCCAAATGGAGCCAAAGTCGTTGAGGACCGCTTCCACGCACGCATTGACGGCAGCGGGGTCTGCCACGTCGCATTGATATGCGCGCGCCGTGGCGCCAACCATCTCGCAGGCTCCGCATGTCTCGCGCGCGGCATCGACGCTACCGGCATAGACGACGGCAATATCAAAGCCGTCCTCCGCCAAGCCAACCGCACAAGCGCGGCCGATTCCCCGCGAGCCGCCCGTGACCAGTGCCACACGGCGTGAGTCGTTGCGCTCGAGCGCGCCGTTGTTCAAGTTGCCCATGTCATTCCTTTCGGGTTACAGCCCTGTGGGCTATGCGAGCTCATCGGCAATAGCTGCGACCTGCTCGGCCGTTTCGCACGAATAAACGCGAACGTCGCTCAGCGTACGCTTGACCAGGCCCGACAGTGTTTTGCCAGGACCGACCTCAATAAACGTGTCGGTGCCCTGATCCTGCAGAGTATGCAGCGTGTCGACCCAGCGCACGGGATGGCTCACCTGGTTGGCCAAGACATCCGATGCTGCTCGCGGGTCCGCCGGATAGGGCGCCGCCGTCATGTTTGCCATGACCGGAATCAGCAGCGGAGACGGCGCGTGGCCGGCTTGGATATACGTCGCCAGTCCCTCAGTCGCCTCGGCCATATAGGGGCTATGGAATGCACCCGACACCGCGACCTTCATGGCCCGGCCGCCAGCCTCTTTTACTAGGACGTCGAGCTCCTGCAGCGCCTCGGGCGCTCCGGCAACAACCGTCTGCTGCGGACTGTTGTAGTTGACCGGCCAGCAATCCTCGCCGGCCTGTTTTGCCAAGCCCTCGACTTGCGCCGCATCGAGCTTGATGACGGCGCGCATGCCGCCCGGATGGCGCTCGGCAGCCGCGGCCATCAGCGCCGCGCGCTCGCACACGAGCTCAAAGCCCGCTCGCGTATCGAACGCCCCCGCAAAGGTGAGCGCGGCGACCTCGCCTAGCGAGAATCCCGCACAGGCGGCAGGTACCACGCCGCGCTCACGCAGGGCGGCAGCCGCTGCTAGGTCGTGAACGAACACGCACGGCTGCGTGTTCTCGGTCTGCGAGAGCTCCTCCTTGGAGGCACTCCGGCATTGCTCGCTGGTCCCCGGGCGCACCTCGTCGGCAATGGCGAACACCTCGGCGGCCGCCGGCGATATCTCGATCAGATCGACGCCCATCGCGGGGTGTTGGGCACCCTGGCCGGCAAACAGAAACGCTACGCTACCCATGCGCACGCACCCTTCAGGACGCGCTCGGCGCCATCGACCAGATCGTCAACGATTTCACGTGCGCTCTGGCGCTCGCTAACCATGCCGGCAATCTGTCCACACAAAAACGAACCCTCTTCGTAATTACCGTCCTTGGCGGCCTTGCGAAGGGCGCCCGTGCCCATGGCCCCGAGCTCCTCGACGCTTGCGCCCGCCGCCTCGCTCTTAGCGTAGGCGTTGGTAAAGGGGCTCTTGAGGGCACGCACCGGGTGTCCCGTCGAGCGGCCGGTCGCACGCGTCGAGGTGTCGTTGGCCTTCAGGACCATCTCCTTGTACTGCTCCGATACGGTGCACTCGTCTGCGATCAGAAAGCGCGTACCCACCTGCACGCCGGCGGCGCCCAGCATAAAGGCGGCCGCCATGCCGCGGCCGTCGGCAATACCGCCGGCAGCCACGACGGGAATGTCGACCGCATCGACGACCTGCGGCACCAGTGCCATCGTCGAGGTCTCGCCAATATGGCCGCCCGATTCGGTGCCCTCGGCAACAACCGCCGTGGCCCCACGACGCGCCACGAGGCGCGCCAGCGCCACCGAGGCAACGACCGGGATGACCTTGATGCCCGCCTCGTTCCACGCCTTCATGTACTTGGTGGGATTGCCGGCACCCGTCACGACGACCGGTACTCGCTCGTCAATCACAACCTGGGCGACCTCGTCGGCGAACGGGCTCATGAGCATGACGTTGACGCCAAAGGGCTTATCCGTCCTGGCGCGCAGCTTATGAATCTGGTCGCGCAGCCAGTTGGCGTCGGCGTTCATGGCCGCGATGATGCCTAAGCCACCCGCCTCGGACAC
>CAVHBE010000085.1:0-2516 GCA_963634045.1 Methanobrevibacter smithii | reverse complement strand
GTGCTGGAGGGTGCGGCCGAGGATGTTGCGGCTGCCGAGATCTCGCGCGAGGAAGCGCTTGAGCGCGGTCTTGCGTGCGAGGAGACCGCCCGCGGCTACAACATCGACCTCGGCGATTTCCTTGTCGCCGCCAACGAACTCGCCGAGCTTCGCCGTCGTATTCGTCGCGCCCGCGGCTCAGTCGATTTTGACACGGCCGAGATTCGCGCTCTATTGGATGAGGACGGAGTGCCCGTGCAGATTGTGGCGCGTGAGCGTTCGTGTGCCACGTCGCTTATCGAGGAAGCCATGCTGCTCGCCAACGAGTGCGTTGCAGAGTGGCTGGCGGACCGTGATATCGAGGCCTGCTATCGCGTGCATGAGGATCCGAGCCCCGATAGCCTGCACGGTGCCGCCGTTGCGCTGGCGCAGCTAGGCATCATCGATGATCGCCGTGCTGCCGGTATTGCCCTGGGGAGCCCCGATGAGCTGCAGGCTGCAGTTGATGCTGCCGCCGGTACGGCCAACGCACCGCTCGTTAACACGCTGCTTCTGCGCAGCATGCAGCGCGCGCTGTACAAGCCGCGCAACGAGGGCCACTTTGCGCTCGCCGCGCCGTGCTACTGTCACTTTACGAGTCCCATCCGTCGCTACCCCGATCTGGTGGTGCACCGCGTGCTCAAACTGCAGTTGGCCTATGAGCAGCTCGGCGGCAAGGACGCCTTGGTCCGTACGCCGCGGCTGATCGGCAAGGGGCGCGAGTCGCTGCCGCGCATTCTGCCGCAGATCTGCCGCGCATGCAGCGATGCCGAGCGCGCGGCAGATGCCGCCAGCCATGCGACGCAAAAGATCAAGATTGCCCAGTACTATGAGGACCGTCTGGGCGAGCGCTATGCCGGAACCGTCTCGTGGGTTAGCAGCATGGGCCTCTTTGTGCGCTTGGACCTAACGCAGGTCGAGGGCCTGGTTTCAATTAAGAGCCTGGGCAACGAGTGGTTCGAGTTCGACGAGGACGCGCTAACGCTCACAGGTGCCGACACGGGCACCCGTTACGAGCTGGGGCAGCGCGTGATTATCGAGGTCTCGCGCGTCAATACCACGCGTGGGCACTTGGACTTTAAGCTTATCCATTAGCTAAATCCCGACTCGTGGCGAGAGAGCGGAGGGCGGTCTTTCGGGGCCGCCCTCCGCATTTGAATAGTGGCTACCTTGCCGTCTGCTCGGCCGCCCGCTTACCTGCTATTTGAGAGGTAGAACCTACCAAAATAAACCTGTCCCTTTTTGGCAGGTTTACAAGAAAGCGGGGATGAGATGGCGACGGTGTACGGTTATGCGCGGGTGAGTTCGCGCGATCAGAATCTTAATCGGCAGCTGGATGCGCTGGGCGCCTATGGCGTGGGCTCGGCGAATATTTATGCCGACCATGCGAGCGGCAAGGACTTCGATCGACCGCGTTATCGCGAGCTGCTGCACGTTCTGGGAGACGGGGACGTGCTGGTGGTGCTTTCTATCGACCGACTTGGTCGTAATTACTCCGAGATTCTTGAGGAATGGCGGCGCATTACCAAGGAGCTCGGGGTTGCCATTGTGGTGTTGGACATGCCATTGCTTGACACGCGCGTCAGGGCCAGCGGCGCGCCGGATGTGACCAACACCCTGATTGTCGATATTGTGCTGCAACTGCTGAGCTACGTGGCGCAGGTGGAACGCGAGAATATCCATCGGCGCCAGGCGGAGGGAATTGCAGCGGCGCGGGCGCGAGGGGTCCGTTTCGGTCGACCTCGCAAGCCGTGCCCTCCTCAGTTTGAGCTAGTGCGCGATAGCTATGAGGCAGGCGATATTACCCGCAGCCAGGCAGCAAAGTGCCTGGGCGTGTGCGTGGGGACGTTTGATCGCTGGATGCGCGAGGCGGGGTAGGGGTTTGCGTCGCCTTGTCGCTTCCTGTTGCGATTCAAATTTTGATACGGTGACGATGTCATTTGGGGCTACACTCGCTGATATTCAAAAAAAGGAGGTTGGCCCTTGGCGCGCGTAAAACAAATAATCGGATGGACCGCGATCGTTCTGTTCGCTGCAACGCTGGCGGGCATCTGGGTGCTGACGGAGCAAAATGCGGTGGAGACGTCGTTGCTGAGCGAGTCCACCGCGCGTGTGGTGGAGGGTCAGGCTACGGGCGTTCAGGCTGTCGATGCCACGGGTGAAGCTCAGGCGGAGAACGGAATGACCGGGGGCACCGATTCGGCTGCCTCGAATGTCCGGTCTGGCCGACTTGCTTCCATTCGCATATGGGTGGGCACGAACGTCCGTCGCGTTGCCCATACCGTAGAGTTTTTCTTCGTCGGATTGTTCGCCTCGGTGGTCGTGGTTTGCTTTTCCAGGCGTCCGTGGAGCGTATGCTCCCGTTGCGTGCCCGTATTGCTCTTTTGCGCCGCCTGCTCCGTTGGCGATCAGGTACATAAGATCTTTGTTCCCGGCAGGCATTTCGACGTTATCGATTTAGGATTCGATGCTGCGGGCTATGTCACCGCCATGCTGTT
>CAVHBE010000084.1:2692-4573 GCA_963634045.1 Methanobrevibacter smithii | reverse complement strand
CCACCGCACGGCGCGGGCGGTCGAAGCGATTGAAAGGAACCCCTCCATGTTGAAGAAAACCCTCGCCTTCACCCTGTCGGCGGCGCTTTTCGCGTTCTCGCTCGCCGGCTGCGGCGGAAATTCAATCGACAGCGCAAAGGCAAGCGATGCCGATTCCCAGGAAAAAACTGAACAGGCGGCCGATGCGCCCGAGGGCGCAAGCGCTGCCCCCATCACCGCCGACAAGGTGGCCGACGGCACCTATCCGATTACCGTAGATTCCAGCTCGAACATGTTCAGGATTGTGAACGCCCAGCTCATCGTGGAAAACGGCTCCATGCACTGCGTGATGACACTTTCCGGCACGGGCTACGGCAAGCTCTTCATGGGCACGGGCGACGAGGCTGCCGCCGCAAGCGAGGCCGACTTCATCCCCTATGTGGAAAACGCGGAAGGCAAGTACACCTACGACGTGCCCGTTGATGCGCTCGACGAGGACACCGCCTGCGCCGCGTGGAGCATTAAAAGGGAGCGGTGGTACGACCGCACGCTCGTATTCGAATCCGCCGGCGTCGATCTGCGCGCCGACGCGCTGAAGTAACGCCATGCGGTCGATTCTTCCCAAGGGGGAAAGCAGAAAGCGCCGCAGCATCGCGGCGCGCGCGATCGCCTGCGTTCTCGTCGCCCTGCTCGCGCTTCCCTTCGCGGGGTGCAGTGCGAGCCCGAACGCGACCGGTGGCACGGCAGGCTCTCAGGAATACACTGTGAGCGTCTCGCTCTCCGGCGGGTCAGGGCGCGCAAGCATCGCCTCACCCACCACAATTGTGAAGGATGGCGACGCCTACACCGCGACCATCACCTGGTCGAGTTCGAACTACGACAAAATGACCGTCAACGGCGTGGACTACGCGCCCGTAAACGACGGCGGCAACTCCACGTTCGAGATACCCGTCACGCTCGACGAGGACATCGCCGTGTCGGCCGAGACCGTCGCCATGTCGACGCCGCACACCATCGACTACACGCTCCACTTCGATTCATCCACCATGAAGGAGAAATCGGGCGACGAAGCAAGCGGCGGTTCCCCTGCGAGAACGGCTTCAAACGCCGCGGCCGACTTCCACAACGCCGATTTGGGCTGCGGCTGGAAGCCGACGGGGACGCTTCAGCTTGAATACGCCGAGCACTTCACTGTCGACGAGTACGAAGGCGGCCTGCGGCTTATCTGCATTTCGAACGGGGAGCGCTTCCTCGTGGTGCCGCAAAATGCAAAGGTACCTGATGGGTTGAGCTCCGACATCGCGGTCATAAGGCGCCCCGCCGACAAGGTGTACCTCGTGTCGTCGGCGACGATGTGCCTGGTCGACGCGCTCGATGCGAACGACAATATCCTCATGTCGGGCACGAAGGCCGACGATTGCTCGGTCGGGGGCTTCAAAAGCGCGCTCGAAAGTGGGGCGATCGCCTACGGCGGCAAGTACAGCGCGCCCGACTACGAGCGAATATCGGCCTCGGGCTGCACCCTCGCCATCGAGAACACCATGATCAAACACACGCCCGATGTGAAGGAAAAGCTGCAGAAGCTCGGGCTCGTCGTGCTCACCGAACAGTCGTCGAGCGAGCCCGAAGCACTCGGGCGCGTCGAGTGGATTAAGCTTTTCGGCGTCCTGTTCGACAAGGAAGACGAGGCCGCGCACCTGTTCAACGAGCAGAAGGCTCGCGTCGAGCAAACGTCGGGGCTCGCGTCGTCAGGTAAAACCGTGGCGTATTTCTACATTAACTCGAACGGGGCCGCCGTCACGCGGCGGGCGGGCGACTACGTGGCGCAGATGATCGAGCTTGCAGGCGGCAGCTACGCGCTCGATGACGCGCAGACGGCGTCGACGTCAGGTTCGTCAGTAA
>CAVHBE010000084.1:0-2682 GCA_963634045.1 Methanobrevibacter smithii | reverse complement strand
AACGGCACCATCGACGAATCGGTTGCCACCTTGAACGACTTAGTAAGCAAAAACGCGCTATTGTCGCAGTTCAAAGCCGTGAAGAACGGCAACGTCTGGGTCACATGCGCCGACATGTATCAGCAGATGACTTCTACCGCCGACATTATCGACGAGCTGCACGGGGCGTTCACCGGCGATGACGCGAGCGACTTCCATTATCTGAGGAAGCTTGGCTAGCGTCATGAGAAGCCGGCTTTCCATGACATACGACGAATCGGGGCGCGCCGCGCGGTGTCGCGTCGTGACGGCGCTGCTCGCTGTTGTCCTCATCGTGCTCGTCGGGGCCAACCTGTGCATCGGGAGCGTGCTCGTGCCCGCAGACCACATCCCCGGCATCCTTTCGGGCGGCGCGGCCAATTCCATGGAAAGCCAAGTCATCTGGGAGATTCGCCTGCCGCGTGTGCTTTCAGCCGTGCTTCTCGGCGGGGCACTTTCGCTCTCCGGATTCCTGCTGCAGACGTTTTTCAACAACCCCATCGCCGACCCGTTCATCTTGGGCGTCTCCTCGGGCGCAAAGTTCGTCGTCGCGCTTACGATGATCGTACTTCTGGGCGCGAACCAGGCCATGTCCTCGCCGGCCATGGTGGCCGCAGCGTTTCTGGGCTCGCTCATCACCATCGGCTTCGTGCTCCTCATCGCACGGCGCATAAGTTCCATGGCCATGCTCATCGTGGCGGGCGTCATGGTGGGATACATCTGCTCGGCGGCGACGAACTTCCTCATCGCCTTCGCCGACGACCAGTCCATCGTGAACCTGCACAACTGGTCTTTGGGTAGTTTCTCGGGTTCGAGTTGGGACGACGTCGTGGTCATCGCGGTCGTGGTGATCACCGTGAGCGCATGCGTATTCGCGATATCGAAGCCCCTTTCCGCCTTCCAGCTGGGAGAAGCCTACGCAAAAAGCGTCGGCGTGAACGTCGCACGCTTCCGCGTGGTGCTCGTCCTTCTAGCGAGCATGCTCTCCGCCTGCGTGACCGCGTTCGCTGGTCCGGTGTCGTTCGTAGGCATCGCGGTTCCGCATCTCGTCAAGTCGGCGCTGAAGTCGTCGAAGCCCATCCGCGTGATTCCTGCGTGCTTCTTGGGAGGCGCCATCTTCTGCGCGGGCTGCGATTTGATCGCGCGCACGCTGTTCTCCCCCGTCGAGCTTTCCATCAGCGCCGTCACCGCCATCTTCGGCGCGCCGGTGGTTATCGCGCTCATGTTGAAGAAGCGGGTGAGGTAGATGGGGAAATTCGTGCCGCAGCCCAAAACGCTCGGAGGGGACATTCCATGCTTAGGCAGTCCTAAGCTCGCACGAAAGCGCCAGAAGGCACTTTCGACTCGCGCGGAACTGCGCGCGGAACGCCTCCTTCGAGCGGAGTCGAACCTCGAAACCCCGGTCGAAACGCAGGCTGACGGAGCGCCGCTTTTCCGCATAAGCGACCTGTCGGCGGGCTACGACAAGAAGGTCGTAGTCGAAGGCGTCGATCTGGAGGTTCGCGCGGGCGACGTCGTGGCGCTCATCGGGCCGAACGGCTCGGGCAAGTCGACCATCTTGAAAACCATCACGCGCCATCTGGCACCGCTTGCCGGCGCGGTCGAGCTCGACGGGCGAGAGATTTCCCGATGGAAGACGGCGGAGTTCGCAAGGAACCTTGCCGTTATGCTGACAGATCGCCCACGGACCGAGCTCCTCACCTGCCGCGATATCGTGGAGGCGGGAAGGCATCCCTACACCGGGCGAATGGGCACACTCTCGCCCGACGACCATAGTCGGGTCGATGAGGCCATGAAAACCGCACATGTGGAAGAGCTCGCCGAGCGCGACTTCATGCAGATAAGCGACGGGCAACGCCAGCGCGTCATGCTCGCACGCGCCATCGCGCAGGATCCGAGTGTGCTCGTGCTCGACGAGCCCACGTCGTATCTCGATATCCGCTACCAGATCGACCTGCTGCGAATACTTCGCCACCTTGCGAAATCGCGGAATGTGGCTGTCATCATGTCCATCCACGAACTCGAGCTCGCGCAGAAAAGCGCCGACAAGGTGATTTGCGTGAAGGACGGCCGGGTCTTCCGCGCCGGCGCACCCGAGGACATATTCACGCGCGAGACGATTGGCGAGCTCTACGGCCTTCAACATGGCACCTTCAACGAGCGCTTCGGCAGCGTGGAAATTGGGCGCCCACACGGCGATGCACACACGTTCGTCATCGCCGGCGCAGGTACGGGGTCGGCTGTGTTTCGCCAGCTCATCCGGCAGGGCAAGGCGTTCTACGCGGGCGTTCTGCACGAAGGGGACATCGACTGCGAGCTCGCGCGCGACCTGGCGACGGAATGCGTGGCCGAGCGCGCCTTCGAGCCGATCGGGGATAAAACCATAGCCCGCGCCAAAGAGCTCCTCGTCCACTGCGCGCGCCTTATCGTGTGCCCCGCCGCCTTCGGCACCATAAACGCCCGCAACGCAGAGCTCGTCGAGTTCGCACGCTCGCATGGTATCGAGGTCATGCGAGCGTGCGAAGACGCATCGGAGGATTCCAATGTGGAGTGGGTATGATGAATTGGACACCTATTTAAGAGCGAAAGGTGTTCAAGATGACCCAAAGAAGAAAGCGATACGACAGGCAGTTCAAGGTCTCGGCGGCAAAGGTGGTCCTGTCC
>CAVHBE010000083.1:0-5323 GCA_963634045.1 Methanobrevibacter smithii | reverse complement strand
AGAGAACGTTGCGCCTAATAGCGCCCGGTTGCTCGCGAATCGTACGGTCGACATACGTCGCGGCGGCAAGTGCCATGGCCATGTGTCCGTCATGTCCGCAAGCGTGCATCTTGCCGGGATGGATCGAGGCAAAGGCCGCTCCCGTCGCCTCCGCGATGGGCAGCGCATCCATATCGGCGCGAATCGCCGTGGCACGCGCGGCACCAACGCCAGCGTCGAAGAAAGCGCAGACGCAGCTGGGACACGGATGGGTCACCTCGCAAGCGAGCGGCGCCAACACGCCCTCGATATAGGCGATAGTCTGCGGAAGATCGAAATCGAGCTCCGGAATGCGATGGAGATCGCGGCGATAGCGACGGAGTTCTTGGAGCTCGGTCATAGAGAATCCCTTCGTGAGGCACATCTGTTGCAACTTATTGTGATACAGGATTGTGGCACACATGTTTCCAGCATATTGCTGCATTTTTTAAACGTTATATACGAATACTCTTGTTTGGTAAAGTGCAACGTGATAGGGTCTTTACCACTTGATAGAGGCGCGGGCACGAAGAGCCGCGGGCGAGCCGGCAGGCTTTGACCCCGTGGGGAGGCGAAACCCGCCGAACTGGGTTTTTCGGGCACGAACAACCTGGTGGGCCTGTGGGAAACACCCACAGGACTGTCTGCAGCAATGCGGGAGCGCTATCCGGACATTGAGTCCACGCTATGCGGATTCGATGCGCAGATGGCGCCGTCTGGATAGCGAGGTTTACGGGACATGGCATTGACCCCCAACGAGGCATATGCGGCCAAGCAGCCGTTTGTGGACAAGGAGACACTCGAGCATATCGTCGAGCAGTTCCCCACGCCGTTTCATCTATACGACGAGGCGGGCATCCGCCGCAACATGCAAGAAGTGCGCGACGCCTTTGCATGGAACCCGGGCTTTAAGGAATACTTTGCCGTCAAGGCCAACCCCAACCCGGCGCTCATCTCCATTCTCAACGAATACGGCTGCGGCTGCGATTGCTCGAGCTATACCGAGCTCATGATCGCCCGCTCGCTGGGCATCACGGGACACGACATCATGTTCTCGTCCAACGACACGCCGGCTGCCGACTTTGAGCTCGCCAACAAGCTGGGTGCCATCGTCAACTTTGACGACATCAGCCACATCGAGTTCTTTGAGCGTGTTGCGGGGCCCATCCCCAAAACGGTCAGCTGCCGCTTTAATCCAGGCGGCCTGTTCCAACTCTCCAACGGCATCATGGACAACCCGGGCGACTCCAAATATGGCATGACCACCGAGCAGCTCTTTGAGGCCTTCCGCATGCTCAAGGCCAAGGGCGCCGAGAATTTTGGCATCCATGCCTTCCTTGCCAGCAACACCGTCACTAACGACTACTATCCCAAGCTCGCACGCATCCTCTTTAAACTTGCCGTGCGCCTGGAGCGCGAGACCGGCGCACATGTCGCCTTTATCAATCTGTCCGGCGGTGTGGGTATCCCCTACCTGCCCGAGCAGCAGGCTAACGACATTCACGCCATCGGTGAGGGCGTACACGCAGCCTACGACGAGATTCTGGTCCCCGCCGGCATGGACGATGTGGCGATCTGCACCGAGATGGGTCGCTTTATGATGGGCCCCTACGGATGCCTGGTCACCAAGGCCATCCACGAGAAGCAGATCTACAAGGACTATATCGGCGTGGACGCCAGTGCCGTCGATCTGATTCGTCCTGCCATGTATGGCGCTTACCACCACATTACGGTGATGGGCCAGCCGGGTGGCGACGACAAGACCACAGCGCCCGTCACGGACACCTACGACATCACGGGCAATCTGTGCGAGAACAACGACAAGTTCGCCATCGATCGCGAGCTGCCGCATATCGACATGGGCGACCTGCTTGTGATCCACGATACCGGCGCGCATGGCTACTCCATGGGCTACAACTACAATGGACGCCTGCGCTCCGCTGAGGTCCTGTTGCGCCCCGATGGCTCGGCCGACCTCATCCGCCGCGCCGAGCGCCCGGGCGATTACTTTGCCACGCTCGACGTGCTGCCGAGCGGCCGAGAGCTGCTGGCCAAGTCGCGCGCCGAAAGTGCCCGCCGTCGCGCCCAAGACGAGCGCCTGGCAGTCGCCGCCCAATGGAACAAACGCATCCAGATCGCGGACGCGAAGGAGAAGAACATGGACATCCGCAATCTCGAGGGCTCAATCGTCGCCCTCGTCACGCCGTTTAAAAAGGATGGCAGTGTCGACTTTGACGCACTCGAGCGCCTTATCGATTTCCACCTGCAAAACGGCACCGACGCCATCCTCACCCTGGGCACCACCGGCGAGAGCGCCACGATGACCGACGACGAGGACAACTCCGTCGTCGCCGCCGTGGTCAAGCATGTTGCAGGACGCGTCCCCGTCATTGCCGGCTCGGGCTCCAACTCCACGCAGACCATGCTCACCAAGTCGCTTACTTACCAGGGCCTGGGCGCCGACGGTCTGCTGCTCATCACCCCCTACTACAACAAGTCCAATGAAGAGGGTATCTATCAGCACTTTAAGACCGTCGCCGATGCCGTGGACATCCCCTGCATCCTGTACAACATCCCCGGCCGCTGCGGCTGCGGTATCAGCGAGCGCAACGTAGAGCGCCTGGCCGCGCACCCCAACATCATGGGTATTAAGGAGGCCTCGGGCAACGTCGCCTACGCGGCCAAGATCGCCCACCTGCTGTCAGACGACTTCCGCATGTACTCGGGCGAGGACGCGCTTACCGTACCGCTCATGAGCCTGGGTGCTTCGGGCACCATCAGCGTGTGGGCCGATGTGCAGCCGCAGCTCGTACATGACATGTGCCGCGCTTATCTGGACGGCGACGTAGCGCGCGCCCGCGATATACAGATTGCCGGCCAGCCGCTCATCAATGCCCTCTTTAGTGAGGTCAACCCCATCCCCGTCAAAGAGGCGCTCGCCCAGATGGGTATGATCGAGGCAAACTACCGCATGCCGCTGTGCCCCATGGCAGACGACACGCGCTCTGCACTTACCGATGCTCTGAAGGGGGCTGGTCTGCTTGATTAAGACCGTCATTATGGGAACGGGCCGCATGGGCTCGCTCATCCGCACCACCGCCGAGGGCGTTGTCGACGCCGCCGGTCAACCCGTTTTTGATATCGTGGCCCAGATTGGCTTCGATTTGAGCAAGCTCGAGAACGCACCGGCTGCCGATGTGATTATCGACTTCTCGAACGTCGTGACCTTCGATGCCGTCGTCGCCTATGTCGAGCGCACGGGCGCGGCGTTGGTCTCGGGCACCACAGGCTACACCCCCGAGCAGATGGACCGTCTGCGTGAGCTGGGCCAGAACACCCGCGTTATGCACTCGGGCAATTACTCCATCGGCATCGCAGCCCTGCGTCATCTAGTGGCCCAGGCCACGCGCGAGTTGCCCGGCTTTGACTGCGAAATCGTCGAGACGCACCATAACCAAAAGGTCGACGCCCCCAGCGGTACCGCCAAGCTGCTGCTCGACGCCGTAGTCGAGGCCGAGCCCGAGACAGGCTACCACCCCGTCTACGGACGCGAGGGCATGTGCGGCGCACGCGATCCCAAGGAGATCGGCATGCACTCGCTGCGCGGTGGCACTGTCGCCGGCGTCCACGAAGTGAGTTTCTTTGGCCAGGACGAGGAGGTCACGCTCACCCACCGCGCCACGAGCCGTCAGATCTTCGTCAACGGCGCCCTGGCCGCCGCCCAGAAGCTCGTCACCCGCGAACCCGGCTTCTATACGTTCGACCAGGTCATGTTTGCCTAACCAGGTATCAACCGAATCCACCCAAAGGAGAGATAGCAAATGAGCAACGCAGCCGAGATGGATGCCCAGGAGATTATCAACTACATCGCCACCGCGCCCAAAAAGACACCTGTCAAGCTGTACGTGCGCGAGAAGCCCGGCATGAAGGTTGCCTGGGGCGACGCACATGTCTACGGCGGCCGTCGCGGCAAGACCGTCTTTGGCGACTGGGATGAGCTCAAGGCCATCCTCGATGCCAATGCCGACTCCATCGACTACTACGATGTCGAGAATGACTGCCGCAACTCTGCCGTGCCCATGCTCGACCTTAAGGGCATCAACGCCCGCATCGAGCCGGGCGCGATCATCCGCGACCGCGTCGAGATCGGCGACCGTGCCGTCATCATGATGGGCGCCATCATCAACATCGGCTCCGTTATCGGCGAGGGTTCCATGATCGATATGGGCGCCGTGCTGGGCGGTCGCGCCACCGTGGGCAAGAACTGCCACATCGGCGCTGGAACCGTGTTGGCAGGCGTCGTTGAGCCCGCAAGCGCCACGCCCGTCATCATCGAAGACGACGTCATGATCGGCGCCAACGCCGTGGTCCTGGAGGGCGTACGCGTGGGCAAGGGCGCTGTTGTTGCCGCCGGCGCCGTGTGCGTCGAGGATGTCCCCGCCGGTGCCGTCGTGGCCGGTGTCCCCGCCCGCGTCATCAAGATGCGCGACGAGAAGACCAACAGCAAGACCGGACTGGAAGAGGGCTTACGTCAACTTTAATAGTTACGCGGTTTTGACAAACCGCGTTTTCGCTGACGTATGCTCAACCTGCGGGATAATTCATCCCTAAACAAAATGGCCGAAGCCCCAAGGAGCTTCGGCCTTTGCTTTCTCGCTGTAGGCGCAACGCAACTTATCGATTCTCGATGCTACCGATATTTTTGAGCTCGATGGAAATGAGGCCGTTGGGCTCATTGACGAACTCAATGTACTCGGAATTCGAACCCATCTCTGCCGGGAAGCTGATCTCGATGCCCGTATCGGTACGAATCTTGTGATTGCGCACCGCCGCGCGTTCGACCTGCTTGCGCTCCACGGGCACACGCTCAGGCACCTTCTCCTCGGTCAGTGCCGCGCGCACGCTCTCCTTGATGACCGGCTCGTCCTCAAAGACCTCATCGACGATATCCCAAGGCGGCAGCTCCTCGTCATCCTCGACCTTCTCGGCAACGGCAGCCTTAACCTTAGCGAGCGCTACAGCCGTGTTGGCACCGTGCTCCTCGGCGACTTCCTCGACCACACGTGTCACGGTGTCGATGACCTCCTTGCCCGATACGCCCGTGTCACACTGCAACAAACCATCGGGGATAAGCATGCAGTCCTCGCCGGCGATCTTGCGCTTCTTGTCCACATAGCCGATCTCCATGGTGCTCGCGCGCACGATGGCATAGCTCGGCACCTTTTGCGAGGGGTTCGGCAGAATGGCGTAGTGGCGCGCGATGTCGTTGCGCACCTCCCCCTCCGCTCGGCCCCCTTCGTGCATC
>CAVHBE010000082.1:0-3067 GCA_963634045.1 Methanobrevibacter smithii | reverse complement strand
GGCCCCCATGGCGGTGGGCGAGACCCGTACCGTGCAGGTGCGCCTGGAGGACCCGCTGCCGCTGTGTGCCGGAGACCATGCCGTGGTACTGTCGTATTCGCCCGTTATGCTTATTGGCGGCGGGCGCGTGCTGCTTTCGCGCTGCCGTCGCTCGCGCGAGCTTTCTGCCGGCGAGCGCGCACTGTTTGCGGCGCTTGAGTCCGGCGATACCGCGGGCGGTGTGGGCGCTTGGCTGGCGCTGCAGATGCTGCCAGTTACGGCGGTTGATGTTGCCGACGCTTTGGATCTTGGTGTCGGCGAGGTCGATGCCGCACTGCGCGGGTTGGTGTCGCAGGGCTCTGTTCGCAAGCTTGCTGTGGGTGATGCGGACTACTTGGCGGACGCCGCGGTGCTCGATGCTGCGATGGATGCACTGGCGGCGACCCTGTCAGCCATGCACGCGGCGTCTCCCAAGGAGACGGGCTTTACGCCCGGCGCCGTTGCCCATGCTGCGTGGCCTGCCGCTGATGATGGCGTTGCCGCGGCTCTGATTGCCGAGGGCTGCTCGCGTGGCGTGTGTGCCGCCGAGGGTGCCGAGGTATTCGACCCGCACTCCGCTGCCGCCGCGGCGCGTGTGGTGCGCGAGGCCTGCGAACGTATCGTTGCCTTGCTGGACGAAGCCGGCCTCGATGCACCGATATTGCCCGAGGTGGGCGAGCAGTTGCAGCTCGATCGCGACACCATGACGCGTGCCCTGCGCGAGCTTTCGCTCAATCGCTCGATCGTTAAGGTCGAGCGCGACGTTGCCCTGTCCGCTGCCGCCGAGGCCCATGCGCGCGAGCTTGTTGCCGCCGCCATTGAGGCAGCCGGCGGTGCTGCCACCACGAGCGTACTGCGCGAGGCCCTGGGTGTGTCGCGCAAACGTGCCATCAGCATCTTGGAGCACCTGGATGCCGTGCGCTTTACGGTGCTCGACAAGGACGCCGGCGGCCTGAGGTCCCTACGCTAGGCCGGTCACCCGCTCCCGCCTCCTCAGTTGCGGTGAAATAGTTCCTGTTTTTGGGGTCTTGCAGCCTAAGCAAGAACTATTCCACCGCAACTTCTTGCTCGTCTTTTTGCGATGGGGCCCGCTCGGTTTGGTAAAATACCGCCGCACTTGGGAACGGATGGGCTCCGGTGGGCTCCGCGGTCCTCAAAACCGTTGCGAGGCGTGCAAAACGTCTTGGATGTGTTCGATTCACATACGTTCCCGCCATACGCTACCAGCGCTTTTGTGCTCGCGGTCTTGCTGCGTGCCGCAAAGGCGCTGTTTTGTTTTTGCACGAGCTTTTCGTAGCGCTGCTATTTCTGCGGCGGTATTTGGCTTCGTGTGCCGGGTTTTGAGCATGCCGATGGGGGTGGTTTGCCGTATGACTACCGTAAGACGGGCCGATCTTTCTTGTGTCGTCCAGGCGGGCGGGATGTCCTCGCGCATGGGCTGCGATAAGGCGCGCATGGCGTTTTGCGGCGAGCCTCTCATCGAGCGCGTGCTGGGTCGGCTGGCGCCAGTTGCCGGCGAGTTGGTCGTGACGACTTCGCGTCCCAGCGAGCTTGCCTATCTTGAGGAGCGCGCGTTTGGCGGCCTGGTGCCGCGTGTGGTGGCGGACCTTGAAGGGTCGGCGGGCGCCATGCGTGGCATCGCGAGCTCGTTGGCCGCGGCGCGATTGCCGTTCGTGGCGATCGTCGCCTGCGATATGCCGTTTGTCTCGCCGGAACTCATCGGCGCGCTCGTCGATCGTGTTGAGGCCGAGGCGCTCGACGTGTGCGTGCCGTGCGAGGAGCGGGGGATTGAGCCGCTTTGCGCCGTCTGGCGCCGTGACGCGTGTGCGCCGGCCGCCCATGAGCTGCTCGCCTGCGACCGCCAGCGCATTCGCTGCCTGATCAATCGCGTTCAGGCTGGTTATATGGATGAACCGCAGATCGTTAAGGCCGCGGGCTCGACGCTCTGCTTCGAAAACGTCAATACGCCCGAGGAGTTTGCGGCGGCCGAGTTGCTCGCCTAGACGATTGGAGTTGCCATGTCTCACGATATTTGTCCCGACACGGGAGAGCCTTGCGCTTGCGATGGTTCCGAGCCCTGTACCTGCGGCTGCGGTGGCTGTGGACATACTGCGGAAGAGGAAGCGGCCGCCGCGGCGTATCGCGAGGCACATCGCGAAGGCCCGTCCGGTGATGCCCTCGACCACGAGCGCAAGATTATCGTTTCGTTCGACAGCACCTTCGATGTGATGGAGTGCGAGCAGCTTTGCCTGGATGCCGGCGTGTCCGGGCGCATTATGCCTTTGCCCGGCTCCATTACCGCAGGTTGCGGCCTGTGCTGGGCCATGCCGTTCTCGGGCGATGCGCTCGCCGCCTTCCGCGCCGCCACCGAGGGCCGCATAACCCCTGCCGACTACCATCAGCTCGTCCTCTAACCACCAACACCACCACAAAGGTGCCCAATGTGGTGGTTTGGAACATGTGGACGAAACAGCTTCGAAACACGCGATTTGCGCGTTGGGCACTCAAAAACGCTTCTACCTGCATCGTAATCAAAACGAAACATCTGCTCGTCGGCTTATGCGAAACTTTGCTGCAACAGTGCGATATTATCCATACTCGATAAAGCTCGCGGCGCATGGGGCGCCTCGAACGACACCTTTCTTTTCCATCAATTGGAGGAAGCATGAGCTACACGCAGAAAGTTCTCGAAGAGCTCAAGGCCCGCTATCCCGAGCAGCCTGAGTTCATCCAGGCCGCGACCGAGATTCTCGGCACCATCCAGCCGGCGCTCGACGCCCATCCCGAGTACGAGGAGGCCGCCCTGCTTGAGCGCCTCGTCGAGCCCGAGCGCATCGTCATGTTCCGTGTTCCCTGGGTCGACGACCAGGGCAAGGTCCAGGTCAACCGCGGCTACCGCGTCGAGTTCAACTCTGCCATTGGACCCTACAAGGGCGGCCTGCGCTTTAACCCGACGGTCACCCTGGGTATGCTCAAGTTCCTGGGCCTGGAGCAGATCCTCAAGAACAGCCTGACCACCCTTCCCATGGGCGGCGGCAAGGGCGGTTCC